>JBGSIY010000469.1:0-2787 GCA_041742275.1 Pirellulaceae bacterium
CAGGCCATGGTCCGAGTGCGGCGTCTGGGACTAAGGCCTACATTTTTTCCGGAGCGAGCGACACAAAAAACCCCAGAATCACGACCGAATCGGGGTAGCAATCCCGGTACCAAGTGGCGGCCTGGCGTTAATTTTGTCAACTTGCGGGCGGTAACGCCCAAGGCCACGGGGTTCGACTCCCAAAATCGCACATAGCCTCCTGCCAATCCCAAGGCCCGTCAACGATCTTCCCCCTTGCCCTATGATCCTTGCCCCATCGCCCTTCACCTTTCCTTCCTCTCCATATCCCCGACATGACTCCTCAGATAAAATTGTTGATAGATAACTCCCAAACGAACGACATTCGCACGATGGCCCACAAAAAACCGACACTGCCCGATAAGATCTGCCTGACATGCGGGCGTCCCTTTGCCTGGCGAAAAAAATGGTCCCAAGTCTGGTCGCAAGTCAAATACTGCAGCCAAAAATGCCGCCAATCCCCCAAACCAAATCCAAAACCCTGAACAAAAATCTTTCACCAACAACAGCGCTGCCAGGAACCGTCGGTCGGGCCATTGATCACTCGACAATGACTAGAAATCAGTGGCCAGAAGTTAGAAAACGTCGGGTAGAAGATTCGTTAAATCGTTTTCGACGATGCTGGTTGCGGCGTGATTGAGTTTGGAAAAAATTGCCGCAGGATTAAATTCGGTT
Organism: Pirellulaceae bacterium; assembly: GCA_041742275.1. GTDB lineage: Bacteria > Planctomycetota > Planctomycetia > Pirellulales > Pirellulaceae > BJ22. The sequence continues at coordinate 694 of JBGSIY010000469.1, forward strand.
GCTCAGCGGACCGGGGCAATCCAGCAAACGATTGCTGCGGCATTCAGGTTTTTGCCGATCCTGTAGCGAAACCGCATCTTCCTGCGATAATAGGATATCCCTTGGTAATCCTCAATTTGGAAAAGGCGACGATGAACGGAAGCGAACCTATGGATACGGCACCATCAACGCGGAAAAAAGATATCGCGAGACTCCCTCTGTTCGCGCAACCCATCGTGGCCAGTCGATTGGCGCGTCGCGCGGCTTTAACGCTGCTTGCGAATGACGAGCAAAGATATGCGATCGGCGCCTGCGAGACAATCGAATTGATTTGCGAGTTGGGCGATGGCTGGGGTTCCGATCACTTGGCGCTGAGTTCCCTCGCGAAAATTTCCCCATCGCGCGACAGCGAAACGGTAGTTGAAGCCATTCGATTGGCGTTTGATTCCGCAGGTGCCGCTCAAGGGGCCCTCGATTTCCCAGTGGATTCAACTGTAACGGCGTCAGCGCTGCGAGGCGTTCAGACCGTCATCGCTTATCCTCGTTTCTCGCCATTGCAAATTATGATTCTTGTCGAGAGCGATATCGATCTACTGACCTTCACTTGCCAGGAAATGAAAGTCAGCACCTATGACGCCGTAGGCCGCCATGTACTGGGTCGTTTGACGCCTTGCCATCCTCTGAGTCTGATCGAACCGCTGCGGAACGTGGAGGAACACTATCGATGAACTGGGGTGTCACGATTTTGGCGAGTATATTAGGAGCGATCGGCGGCGGACTGGGAATGCTCGCGATTGCTCTGGCCTGTGTTAAGTGGTATCGAATCAGCAGTTTTGAGGGAGCCTCCGGTTACTTCGTGATCAGTCTCGCACTATTGGGCTCGGTCAGCGGATTTATTCTGGCCGCAATTGCAGCGATGGTCATGGGGGCCGGCCTGGGCACTTCCGGGTACCTACAAATGATCGTGGCCCTGGCCGTCGTCGCTTTGGCTCTAGGGATGGTGCTTGTATTCGCCTACGTTCGGGTCGACCGAGCTCCACAACTTAATAGTCAAGGCATCGTGATTGTTTGGGAAGTTCGTCTTCCTGTTTCGGGATCAGACGATTTTACTCGGCACACCCACCCGCGAACTTGGCCCAACGAAGAACTTCGACTCCAACTTGTCAGCGTCTCTAACCATCGACCCCGTGGTGCGAAAGATGCCGAATTCGAGCGTGAAGCCTTTCGCCAAGAGCAGGGGCAATGGATCCTCTCGGCTCGCGTCCCGCTCTTCACCAATAAAGGCGAAATGTGCGTCAACCTGACTCTGGGTGGACGAGACGATGGATTCTGGCCGGCAATGAAACCCAGCCCAAATCCGGTATATTTCAATTGGGGCCCGTGGTCACGCACGAACAAGGGGAGAGACAAACCAGACGATTCTGCCGCAGTGATGTATCGGTTCAAGTTCGAAAAGATGCAAAACGTTTGATTTATTTTCTCAGCTCGTTGACTGCGACGTGGCCCTGCCGTTGCCAGACACCTCGTCCGCCACGATTTTTGAACAACGTTTCCTCTCTAGGAGTTAGTGTGTCACCAGTAGTTTCGATTCTGAACTTTGTAAGTTGGCTTGTGAAATAATCTTTGAAGAATAATTCATGAAAAACTCGTTTGGTCTTTATGGATATACTTTACCATCGCTGAAGTGATTAAACACGAAAAGTCATCATGAGTGTAACGGCCATGAATTCAACAAAGGGGTTCCATGCACACCATCGCCTCCACCAGACGTCTTTGGTCATTCGACCGACGCATTTATGGCCTAGTCATCGCTCTGTGGTTGGTGTCAGCCCACAACCTGCTGCACATCGAGGCTCAGCAAACAGCTGAATCCAATCCGAAGACCAAGGCATCAACTGCGGCGATTGACGAGACTACGATTCGTCGTGTTGCGGTTCTCGGCTGTATTCAACAAGGCCGCCCCGTACCGGCTTTCAAAAACTACGTCGATCTCAACGCGGACCTTCACTTGTGGGTGGGGGATAATGTTTACGCCGATACCGAAACTGATCCGACCTTTATCAGCAAGTGTTACGAACAGTTGAAAGCTCAACCTCATTTTGCCGATTTGCGGCA
>JBGSIY010000470.1:0-5493 GCA_041742275.1 Pirellulaceae bacterium
CTAGAAAAACGGCGGATACTCCAACCAATCGTCAACAGACTGACCAGCACTCCACCCACAAAGCCTAACACCAACGGCAAACCCTCCACGTGCATTTGCAAAAACGGCGTGCCGATCGCACCAACCCATAATGTTCGCAGCGCCGTGATCATCGCCGCACCATATCCGATGCCGATGACCATTCCCGCCAACGCTCCCACGAAACAAACCAACATCACCTCTCTCAGCCATAACCGCTCCAGTCGAGCCGGACGGAAACCCAAGGCGGCTAACAGCCCCAACTGATCCACCCGTTGCTCAATTCCCAAACGAAACAGCACACTGACCAAGGTCAATGCCGACGCAATCACAAACAAACTCAAACCCAAAAACAGAGCATCAAAGGGCGTGGTCCCACTCGCGGCCAATAACCCCTGACGTTTGACCGGTAGAATATCTAAACCAAACAACCCCGGCTCCGCGTGCCAGCGTTCCTGAAGAAGGCGCGCCACCTCAGCGTCCTCCACCTCAGGAGGAATTCGAAATCCCGTGATCGTTCCAAAACGACTCCCCCACAACCGACTCCCCAGGGTCAAGCTCACAAATGCCTTGGGCGTCGTTCTGTAATCAGCCCAATAGGCATCATCTTCGGGCCGAATTCGGTTGCTCATCTGAAATGGCAAATCCCAGTTTTCAATCGAATCACTATCTGACAAACCCGGCACTTCGGGTGTGAAATCGGGATCGTTGGACAGTGCCGGTTCCTCAGTGAATATGGCCGGGGATAATTCTCTTCGCCGCAAACTGAAGGGGACATTGGGCTCGGTCAATTCGACGACATCCACCAACGTCAGCTGCACACTCGACTCCACTTGCTCCCCATGCGACGACTCAGGCTCAAAATAAGTCAGCTCGATGGTTTGCCCGACGGTCACTTGCAAATCCCGCGCTGCCCATTCGTTCAACACAATTTCACCCTCACCGATCGCCTGGATCTCTTGACCTGTGAGTGCCGATTTTGGTTGAAACAGCGAACCGACTTCCAATGCGGTCACCATCGAATAGGGAATTTCGCGAGCGGAATCCACTTCCCTTTTCACTTGGGTATCATTCCGTTCTCCGCCCGCATCAACGACCCGCATTCGATTGACTAAATAGGTTTGGATGGGCTGAGCCTCGGGCACGGCCTCCCCAATCTGGCGGGCTTGGGCATCGGTAAAAACCAATCGCTCGGTGGACAGACTGAGGTATTCGAAGGTCACTCGAGCCTGTTCGCCCTCGCCCACCTGGAGCTGGACTGGTTTCAACATGACACCCAGGTCCGCAGGACTGGGACGCAGGGCCCGAACCAACTCATCGGTGGTGCTTTCGTCAGGCGGGTTCACGCCATCCTTGCCAGCCAAAAAAATAGCATTGATGCGCCGCGGTTGTCGCGCAAAGGCGGAACTTCCGCTGGCCAATAAATCCTGCAACGTCTCCAAATTCACAAAAACATTTTTAGGCAACTGTTGCGAGGGCTCGATCGCGAACCGCCCCAACTGGCGATTCTCTAAAATCCCGGCAACCGGTACCGAAATCAAGCTGTCGACCAAGTCATCCTTTTTTCCCAGTGCGCTGTCGCTGGGCAGCAACGTCGGTTTGGGCATGCGGAGTGTGACCCTCGCCGTTCCCTGCTTCACCGCCTGATCATTAATCCGCAAATCGTCGGCCAGCGCTCGATTAATCAGCACACGATCGTCCATCACGAGCGAGGCGACCAAGCTCGGGTCGACTTCCGACTGCAAATTCCAAACCGCCTCGTTGACTCCGAACACGTTCACTTGACTGGCCCGCTGCGTCACCCCATCGGTGGTCCCCTCGACAGTGCCGTTAGGAAACAAAATCACCGGGGCCGCATGGCGATAATGGGTTTGGAAGGTCGACGTTGCCACAATCTGACGCAACAGATCTTCACCAAAAAAATGATCGGCAACTAAAATTTCATCCACACTAGCCAAACGATCGAACGTCAATTGCCGCAAACTCCCGCGCATGCTGCTACCGACAACCAATGCCCCCACCAACACGGCAGTCGCCGCCGCGACGGCCAGGGCCAGCGCGAGATTGGGGCGGATATAGTAGGAAAAACTCCGACTGGCGAAAACGAAGGGAGAAAAACGCATGACAATCAGTCCCTACGAAGAGGTTCGAAAAAAACAGCCTTAGCAATCTTCTAAACTACCGCGATTCAAACGCGACGTTCGGGCAAACATCGCCGCCAACGCCGTGCTATGAGTGACGCAAATCAAGGTGGCCCTCGAATCCCCACGAACATCCAACAACAACTGGCCGATTGTCTCCGCGTTGTTTTGATCCAGGCTCCCGGTGGGCTCGTCAGCTAACAACAGCGTGGGGCGACAAACCAAGGCCCGGGCGACAGCCACTCGCTGCCGTTCGCCACCGGACAGCTTCGAAGGCAAATGCCCAACACGATCCGAGAGGCCAACTCGCGACAGCAGATCACTGGCAAACGAGGTCGATTCGGCCGAAACCGAACCACTCGCCAAAACCGGCAACAATACATTTTCCAAGGCTGTCAGCTGCGGCAACAAATGATGCTCTTGAAAAATAAAACCAATCTTCTCGTTGCGAAATTTGGCCAAGGCGCCCGGATTTAATTCGAATGGATTGACACCATCCAATTTGACTTGGCCCGACGTGGGATTGTCCAACGCGCCCAACAGATGCAGCAACGTGCTTTTGCCGCTTCCACTCGGGCCGACGATCGCCAAATCTTCCCCACGATCCAATGTCAAATTAACATTTTTCAAAATCGTTAATGGGCCTGCTGCCGTCTCGTAAATTTTGGTTAGTCCGGTAACCTGAAGTTGTTGCATATTTTAGCTCAATTTAAATGCTAACCTGGTTATTGGCGGCTTCGGTTCGGCTGACGACTCACCACGAACCCTATCATAGCAAGATCTCGGCCCGTGCTTTTCATCCGTCGAATCAAGATGGGCCGATTTAGCTGTGGGTTAGTTGCGAAATTCCGTGGCCGCCAGAGCCAAACAACCTAACCCATAAAAAGTATATTCCACATCGTGAGCTTCATCCCACACCGCCGCTTGGAATCCTCCGGTCGGCAATTGCAAGGAATCGACAAACTGACAGTAGCGTTTGCCGTCCAGCTCGTGCACCGCCTCCAAATCACATAGTGTCAAGGCTCCCGTAAAACTACTCAATAAATCAGCGATCGGAATTCGCGTATTCGCTCGCAATCCGCCTTCGTCATTTTGCATTTCGCATAAGAAGTCGATGGTCGGATCAAACGTCGCTTGTTCAAGTCGATTGAGAATTTTCAGCGAACCGACAGCCGCAGCCGTTGGATTGGTACCAGCCCGTTTACTGACACGAATTTCCCTCCACCCCCCGTCGGGGTCCCATTGCGATTCTAAAAAACGCACCACACCCTCGGGATCAGGGATCTCTGCCTCCATCAGTTCAAATACCAGCATGACTAAAAAAGTCTGATAGGTACTGCCGGCAATCCCTTCGGCCGCTTTGGCAAATCCACCATCATCGCGCCGGAGTCCATTGAGAAAATGAAGCACGCGGCCGGGCCATTCGGATTCCTGTTCTACCAATACATCCAGCCCCGCAGAGACTTTCAAAAGGTTGGCAGCGTAGAACAGCGAAAAGAAATCGACGATCGTTTGACGCTTCTGTAACTCTTGCCGCAGAAACTGAGCCGCACGTTCGGCGGGCTGGTCGTACAACTCTCCCAGTATCGACAGCCCCCGCAGACCAAAGGCCGTGTAATATAAATCACTTCCCCCCATACGTCCGGCAAAACCACCATCCGATTGCTGGGCTCGTAACAAATAGTCGCGATGACGATTGCGAACTTCTTCATCCACCCGACCCAACCCCTCGGCCAAACGAATCGTAAGTTGCTGCAAATAGGCCGACATGGTTCACCGCGACAATTTTCAAAAGAGGTTCCCGAACGACTCAAATCGAGTCACCACTCTTCTATGCTAACAGAAATGGTTGCAGGCGTTCGCGAACGGACATCGGAATCAAAATCGATTCCGGCTTCGTGCCGTGTGAAAACAAGCAACAAACGGCAGTCACGCGACCGTCGGCCACAGTCTGCCCTGATTCGACAAACTGAAACTGATAGGTCACACTTTTGTCCCCCATTCGCTCGATGCTCAAATGAATGTCCAACATTTGCTCGAAACGAATCGACCTTCGGTAGTTGCACTCGGCGGCCACTCGCGGCCAACTGATTTTCTGCCCCTCGACATCGGCGACAACACTCAGCCCCACAGAACGCAAGAATTCATGCTCGGCTTGCTCCATGTATGTAAAGAAAACCGAGAAGTGGACAATTCCGGCCATATCCGTATCACGAAATTCAACTCGCCGTTGAAACAAAAATTTCTTTGTCATGTCCGAACTTTCAGTTAATTTAAACTGCCTGGAACTACTGTTTGAAACTAACGCTTGGGACTATCGTAATCGTACGAAAATCCGCCAGTCCGCTGGATGTCGGCTCTGGGCATGGGACCCACCGAAAATGGAACCGCGACTAACCCAGTGCGACTAACCCAGTGCGATTAACACTCCGGCGCTGATTCGCGGTGTTACGAAAAAAAACAACGCTGGGACTAAGCGATTGCGAACGATAGGAGGAAATCGATCTGCCGATTTTATCCTGGTTTGGCAATCTAACTAATCTAATACGCATTGGCCTTGGCTGCCGTTTTGTTGGTTGCATAGACTTTGGGTGGGATCGTATCGCCCTTGCCGTCATCAAACCTACCAGAAACCGGGACCCAAAACGCTGCAATGGGCGCACGAAAAAACGGGAGCCATCGCCGGAGTTTTGGCTTCCGTTTTTAGATTTTTTTCTTTTTTGATCTTTAGACTATTCGCCGACGTAAGGCATCAAAGCCATAAACCGAGCTCGTTTGACGGCTTTGGAAACGGCATGTTGACTGACTGCGGTGCAACCTGTCTTCCGGCGCCCGACGATTTTGCCGTGGCGATTGACCAATTTCTTCAGCAATTCGACGTTTTTGTAGTCGACATACATCGGGCGTGGGCGTTCACCATCAACAAACAATGGATCTTTGCGAACCGTCTTAGTCTTGGTCTTGGGTTTGCGTCGCGGTCTTTGAGGACGTTGTGGAAATGCCATGAATCGAATCCAGCTATGATCTAATTAAGGTTGTCAGATGCGGAAAACCCGACATTATTCACGAATACGGCATTTTCGCAAGGCGTAATCGGTAAAAGCTGAAGGAACTCGCCAAAAAGCCAATAAAACTTGGTTTCTCGGCCTCGAGAGTGACTTTTTTCTTTTTTTCCCGGCCAATCTCTCCGCACCTTCACGCACTCAACCTTCGTATAATCAAGGGGCGTTTGGATACGCCCCCCAAGGCCGCATAGGACGGATGGGTCTTGGTCTTTTTCTGAACAACCCTGTTTTGGAGTTTGATCGATGCATCCCCCACTTCCGCGAAAAAA
>JBGSIY010000471.1:0-4496 GCA_041742275.1 Pirellulaceae bacterium
TGATCTCCGCGGCGGGTGGGGGTCATCGTAATGAACTCACGCAGGGCCCAAAATGAAATCAAGAAGAAAAAGACAACCGTCACCCAGCGTTGCATCGTCATGGTGATCGTCAACACCACAAAGATCGTTAACCAGGCGGCAACGCGATTGTTGAAGGTGCGAATGATCGACTGATCGATCCAAGCCTCGGGCTGACGTTTAAGAAATTGCCCTATGATGGCGAAACCAACCATCAAGACCAGCAGGGCGGCCAACAAAATAGTTGTTGGCCAGTCTAATAAACTGGTTTGAAAAAGGGACGTCAATTGTGCCAGACAAGGTTCCACTGCGACTTTCGACTCTCTGATTATAGTTCTTTTAAATTCAAAACAGCCTGACGGGCTCGATTCAAAAAATCTGTTTTGCCTTCTCCTGGCTCCAACCAAATAGGAGCACCAATTGAAATGCAGCTCAACAGAGGTACTGGCAAAAATTCGCCTTTGGGCATCACACGATTCAAATTGTCAATATAGACAGGCATCAACTCGAGGTCAGGCCGCCTTTTTCCCAAGTAGTATAAACCGCTTTTAAATTCTTGTATTTCACCACTGGGGTTCCGGCCCCCTTCGGGAAACATGATCAGCGAATAGACCGTTCCGATTTCGCTGATCATTATATCCACCGGGCTATTGTGCACCTTGACCTGCTTGCGATCGATCAACAGGGGATTAAACAGACTGGATACATAGCGGCGTACCGGTCCACCGTCCCAATAGTCTTTGGCGGCTACGGGGCGGGTGACGAGTCGCAGCGTTTTGGGAAGCGAGGACCATAACACCAAGGCGTCGAGGTGGCTTGTGTGATTGGCAAAATAGACCCTTTGGCACGTATCCGGTTGGCAATCAACCCAACGAACGGTTGCGCCGCTAAAGAATTTCGCCAAGCCCGCAAGGACCGCTATGGAAACTTGCTTCATACTGACTGACGCAATTACCTGTGACTGCTACCAAAAAACGCGTGCCTTCCAACATGAAAAGGCCCTCCCTAACGAACAAACGACGGCTTGCCCGGAGCACTTATGTTAACGCAAACTGAAAATTTTAGCGATGCCACGCTGGCAAGCTGAATAGCCAAAACGACGTTGCCACGGCATTCTGGGAAAGCCATTTTGGTGAGGGTCCGACAAGATAAGAATTCGGATATCCCCCCTCTTCGCTGCGGGGGCAACCTACGGGGCTCAGTACAGGAAACACGAGCGACCGGGGCCTGACCTGCCAACTCAGGATTCTTAAGTCCCGGTGGCAAACCGAACGCGACGTTCACAGATTATTTGAAACGCGAGGTCGGGGTAATCGGTTGCGCTGACGCCTCGAAATTGGGCTGAATTGGCACCTGTGGCTTGATAGAAATTCCTGTTTTGGAAGAAAACAGCCGCTCAATGAGTCGAGTGTAGCCATCGACCATGGATTGCAAGGAACTTGTTTGGACAACCTGCTTCCGGCCTTCTTGCCCAAAGGCCCATTGGATTTCAGGCTGTGTTAATATCTGCAGCCAGGACTTGGCGATTGCGTCGGCTGCCTGAGTCGGTGTTAATAACCCAGTCACGCCAACTGTTACCAATTCATTGATGGAGCCAACATTCGTCGCAACCACCGGACGACTGCAGGCCATGGCCTCGACAATGGATACTGGACTCGCCTCATTGTCTGATGTCAAGGCGAACAAATCGATGGCCGATAGAAATCCGGGTGTGTCGTCAACGTTGCCCACAAACTGGACAGAATCGCCTACGCCCAACTGCCTCGCATAGCCCTCCAGTTCACCCCTTAACGGGCCCTCACCGGCAATTAAATATCGGGCGTTGGGCAATGCGGCCGAGACACGTTGAACAGCCTCTAAAAATAAACGATGGTTTTTTTCCGGACGCAGGGCGGCGACGATTCCGACAACAGGAGCATCCCCCGCAAGTTTCAGTCGCCGGCGCCACTCCATTCGTTTGACCTCGTCAAACACAAATCGAGCAGTATCAATTCCATTGCGTACCACAAAGACTTTCGATTGAGGGAATTTTTCGAACTGTGTTAAAAATTCTCCGTGGCTTCGCGCGACACCGATGAAACCATCCGTAATCGGAGTAAGTAATCGATTTAGTTTTCCAACGCCATCGGGCCAACCCGTGGAATGGAGTGCTGACAGGATCACCGGTACTCCGGCGATTCTCGCACCCAATCGTCCCCAAAACATCTTGTCTCCAGCGCCAACAGTGACGAGAGCGTCGACTCGTTGTTGGGAAAATAACTTAGACAAACGCCTCAGAACCATGACGTCAAATTTTCCACGAATCAAATGGTCGTAAACAGGCAGTTCCCCCTTGAGCTGCTCGCCTAAAACACCGGGTTCTTTGAGGCAAACAATTTTTGGCTGGATTCTGTTCCGATCAAAGGTGCGGACTAAGTTGACGAGCAACGTTTCGGCTCCCCCGACCGGCATGCTGGTAATCGCGAACATCACGTTCAACGGGCGCGAGAGATTTCGTTTTGATTGAGGAAAGTGGTTCATATGCGGTTTCTAACCGTCGATTTCATAAGTGTATTGCGATTTTGTAAAGAGTCGGTGGTCGTAGGTCAACCAGTTTTTCATGCGAGCCAAGCAGGGGTCCCCATGCAACCGCTTGAGATGAAACGGGTCATCGCCAGGGAGATTGAATTGTCCGATTGTTGAACAGACCCCCAATAATCCTCGTTCTTTGGCCATTCGAAAAACGTCGGCGTTCAAATTCGGGATCTGGCCGAAGGGAAAGGCGAAATAGCGAATAGGGCATCCCAACGTTTGCTCCATATCTTGCATCGGTCGAAAAACTTCTTCTTCCAGTTCTGTTCGATCTGTTATCTTCCCCAGATCTCGATGCCACATTGTATGCCCGCCGATTTCGACGCCCGCTTCAACCAAACTACGAATTTCTTCCACCGTATTCAGTGGCGCTGGCGTGTTGGCCTCGATGTCATGTTGAAACGGCTTTTGCTCAACAATGTTTCCCCACGCGACAAAATAGGTGAAAGGAATTTGGCGGGCGATCAGTGTGGGGATGGCCCATTCACAATTTTCGGAATAGCCATCGTCAAAGGTAATTGCCAGAGTGGGTCGCGTGTTCGATGCGGTGATGCGGCGTTGGCATTCCGGGAGCGTGACAATGTCAAAGTTCTCTACGAACCAATCCAACTGGCGCTCGAATTGAGATTGCGTAATGGTCCAAGGATTTGTCTGGCGGTCACTGACGCGATGATAAAACAAAACAGCCACAGGCATTTTGCCATTCCAATGCATCCACCAGCGATGAGCGGAACGCGTCGGCATCGTTGTGATTCGATAGGCGTCAATTAGGGTGGTGTTGATCGAAAGCACAGGGAACCTCAGCAATTGCAAACAATTGGAAAACGTGATCGGCCCACACGGCTTTTTTAAATACCGTGGCTCGTCCCACTGGGTAAACGTGGTCACCGCAGACCTATCGGAAACCAAGCGTCAAACAATGGACCGATAATTCTGCAATTTCTCACGCGGGATTTTTGAGTTGTCAAAAACAGCCTGTGGGAAATTTCCATCTGCGGTAACAACCCTTAGGACAAGCACTCCCTGTTATTGGGACATACGCCCGGGATTTATCGGCCTGGATACGAACATTGCACCCCGTCAGGCCCCCTCGCGGAGTTGAAACCGTAAGGAAACGTTGGTTACGCACCCGCAATTGCAAATACACAGTTCTAAAAAAACGGCAGGTTGGGTTATCGTTCATCATTTTTCAATACGATCGTTATTATCGGCACGCTCCACGTCGCTCGCATCGGTTTTCCCATCGGAATCGTCGTTGAAACTTCAGCGCGGTTCTATGTTTCATAACCATGCCAAAGAGGAGTCAGGGAGGATCCAACCGGGCGTGCCTCCCACCTCGCTTGCGTGGCAAAAATGGTAACTCGTTTCACTTCTGTTAAAACTCTGCGAATTCACATGTCACAATTGCAACTCTCGCCGCCTAAACAAAGTCTCTTTGGAATCGAGATCGATGCCATTAAAATGGAATCGGCAATTGACCGAATTCACACGTGGGTTCAAGACGAGACTCTCACGTGTCGTTATGTGGTGACACCGAACGTGGATCATGCGGTACTGCTCCAAGAAAATGCTGGATTGCGTCAATCTTATGAGTCGGCTGCCCTGGTCTTGGCAGATGGACATCCCCTGGTGTGGGCCTCGCGTTTACTCTGTCGCCCCTTGCCCGAGCGGGTTCCGGGATCGGACTTGGTTCCACGGTTATTCGATAGTTGTGATCGCACGGAGCAACGGGTCCGCGTTTTTCTGTTGGGAGCGGCGCCGGGTGTGGGACAGAGGGCGGCGGCGAATATTGAGCGTCGATGGAAGCAAATTGAAATTGTCGGCGTTTGCAGCCCGCCCTTGGGATTCGAAAAGGATCCCCAGGAAAACGAATTGATCTTGCAGCAGGTCGCGGCGGCCCGACCCGA
>JBGSIY010000472.1:0-2536 GCA_041742275.1 Pirellulaceae bacterium
CGATTAAAAAGTAGCTCAGCGGATTGACGTAAGGTTTGCTTTTTCCCATCACAATGTCGCGACACACGACGCCCGGTCTCAAGCATAACGACAGAAAGGTAAAAAACAGTCCACTTTCCCAATTCAGAATCCGCGAGGGAATCTGACGCAACAAGTGAGCTGTCGATAAACGTTCGCGGACTCGCTTTTGACCACATGTAGCGCAATAGGGACTGGAAAGCGGATTACCACAATTGGCGCAGTCGGTGCGCGATTCCATCCCGCTTAATAGTTCAGGCAGTACGGATTGCGAGGACGATGCAGATGGGGTGCGTGCAGCAACAGTCGAATCAATTTCCACAGTAAATCCAGTCAACAAATTAAGACCTAACCGTTCACGCCTCGATTTAACACTCGGCGTGAGCCCAAGCCCCTGTTCCACTGACAGTTCTCGCATTCGCAGGCACAGTCACTAGGCGGAAAAAGGGCAGTCCAAGTCGTCTCTTCATTCCCATCTTATGATCCTGATCGACTCATGACACAGCCCCAGCACCACTTCTGGGTCTCCCGCCGAACCTTGTGATCGTGGAATCAGTATATAGTTTAAACTTGACAGGTTCGATTTTCCTGACAAGCCTGATGGTAATCAAGTGCCAAAATTCACGTCGAAACTTGTTCGCGACGATCCTGATTTTCATTAAGATCGTCAAAATTGTGTCCATTTCGCAAATCCGATGGGAGAAGTTGTGAGCAGTGCCCAAACCGGGAACTAAACTAGAAAGATAGCTAGTTCCATTGAAAAAATTTGCGTCTTTCTGGGTGTCCTCATGTCGAAGCGAAAACGATTTTTGATTTTTAGCATCTCGGTCCTGGCCTTCACACTCGTGGGAACGTTGGGTTTGGCGCAAAAACACCGCCAACAGTCGGGCAAGTCTTTCAAACATGGAGGTGGCTATTATGGTCGCGGAGGAAATGGCGGCGTTATCATTGCATTGCCGCCCTACGGGTCTGCCTGGAACCCAGGCGGATTAGGCTGGGGATCGGTCGCACCTCCGGATGTGTTGTTCACGCCGATGGACCCGTATGTCATGTACTTCCCTGCCCCTCCCTCGTTCTATGCGTACAACGGATATGTCTACGGGTCGCGAGAGCGTTATTGGGATGGAACTTGTCCGGCACCGGTACCGAACTTCATGCAGCCGGGCGACCTGCGTCGCGAGAGCTACTATCAGAACCCCAGCCCGGCGGGTTCTAGTTTGCCACAAGCCCCCCAGGTGTTGCCTGCTCCCTCGATCCCCAGTGCAGTGGAGGAGCTCCCTCCGCCTCTGGAAAGCTCGAGTCCCGCGTTAGGAAACTCGAGTTGGACCGAACCTGTAATCGTCGAAGCCGCACCACGCCCTCTTTCGCCAGAAGAGATGGCCACTTTTTTTCGGGACGAAGCGAAGGAAGCTTTCTATAACGGAGATTACGCAGGCGCTAGAAAATCTATTCGCGGAGCAATTGAAGCGCAACCTCAAGATGGGTTTGCCTTTCTGTTTCTTTCCCAAGCACATTTAGCGAACGGGGAATATACGGATGCCGCCAATGCCTTGAATTCCGGGTTGGCGTTGTTGCCCAATGAAGCCTGGGGTAGCTTTGTAGAACGCTACGACACCTATTATGGTCTCAATGACTATGTTGGTCACATGCAGGGCCTCAACGACGAAATTTCCCGGCAATCGGGGCGAGGTGACCTCCTGGCACTTCGCGCCTATCATTTCATGTATCTGGGGCATGCCGAGGCAGCTCGAGACGATTTAACCGCCGCCCTGCAGCATCCTCATGTCGGCGACCTCGCCCATAAACTGGCGCTGCAATCAGGATTAATGCGCACTCCTCTCCCGATCGAAAAACCTCTGCCCGTCTCCCGCTGACCTAAATCCCGGCAGGGACTCCGCTCACGCACCCCCCGTAATCGAATCACCTATTTACGGGAACTTTGGTTTCCAAATCAAGATTTGAGCGTGCCGGCCTGTGTCGATACCTTTGCGAGGGCACGAAAAGATCCATCCTCGCCAAAAAAGTGTGACTGCCCCGATTGAGCAACTCTGGCGGGAAAGATATTTGTTTTTGGGCAGGGAGATGCTGCAAAAATGACGACGTTGATTTCATAACGCCTTCTTTTCACTGAGGCGAACACTTTTCTATCCGGACGGGTTGGGATTGTACCATTGCTACTGAGGATCGAGTATTATAAATCGGTCGATCGAGCATTGAGTTGTATGTCCATGGCGGCCCATCATTGTTGGGGGCGTCAAAATTCTGGATGACAATTGAGAGCCGAGAATCGTTAACGAGCGGCGCAGTTAGAAATGGCACGTTATCTGGCACTGATCTTGCGAAAACATCGGCTCAAAATTGCTTGTTGGTCTTTTTTAATCAATTTTTTCAATGTACTTGAGGCCCCAAATGGCAACGCCAAAAAACAGTCGTCAGTCAAATTCGATACAAGAGCCAATAGAGTTAGGGCGGCGAGAGTTTTTAGGACAGGCAACGGCAGCGGTGTCGTTGGCAGTGA
>JBGSIY010000473.1:0-9443 GCA_041742275.1 Pirellulaceae bacterium
AGTGGTTTCCAAGATCTCGTGCTGCTGATCAGCCAGTATCGTCCCAACGACACGGTGACGTTGCTAATTGACCGCAATCAAGAAGAGCTGGAAATTGAATGCACCCTGGGAGACCGGGCGACGGTTGTTGAATAGACGTTCTCGACAGGAATCCCTCAATCGCCTGGCAAAACCAAACGCACGCTTGGCTCTGGTATCCTGCTAGAATTGCTGTTGGTCTAAACAACCCCCTCGCTGGTGCCACCCAATCCAGCGGCTAAAACCATCTGAGCGGCAACCATCTAAGTCATGCTCTGGAAACGAGTTCCGACTAATTTAAAAAACGGGATTTTGTTACGGGACTGTTCCGGAGGAATTGTTCTAAAAGAACGTCTCGATGTACGACGTCTCGATTTACTTTGAAGGAAATTCTCGATTTACCCCGATGGGTTTTACCAGATATTAGCCGGTGGTTGAGCGCAGCGACACCAACGGAAGATTGTCCCCACCACCATTGCACCCTGAAGGGGTGCTAGAGACATTCCTGTTTCGACCTGCTCGCCTCCATTTCGAGGTGCTGAAAGCGAATACGAAATCGGACGGGTGATCTCGCTGGGCTAAAAAGACCAGCAAACACCTTCACTACCTTCGCCGCCGACAAACCAAACACCGAATTTACTTTGGGACATCGCCTAGGCGGCAACAAAGCTGACCCAGTAGAAAACCCAACCCGTCACGGCCGTCATCAACATTAAAACCGTTCCGATCCAGCCCATTCTTCGATGTTGTAACCGATAATCCGCGTTCTCGAAGGCTGGCCCCATTCTTCGATAGGCGCTAATAATCAGATAGGCCCAGAAGAAAGGCGTCGGAATGGCGAACAACAGATGGATAACCAAGGAACGGTCGACCCAGCCGGTACTGAAATAGGGAGACTCGGCCGCCACATCCCGCCAGTAGGGCTTTACGAATTGGATATCAATTTCAAAGGCAACGATGGTGACCAAGAGAACAATGGCCAACACTGTTTGCATCAGGCGGTGGATTCGATATTGCTTGTGGACTTTGACCAGGTAGACACTCAATAATAATAAGAGCGATACGCCCACCATGGCCAACGCGACGAAATCGAGCATGAAAGAGCCGCGGGTGGGAAGAAAACCATAATTCATAAATGCAGCAACCGAAGAATACAAACGATGAAACGAGCCAAACGCGGATTGGAATAAAAACGTTGCCAAACGAGATGGCCTCCCGAGTTATCCCAAAATCAACCGTTGTCAGGGATGGGAGACGAGCCCAATTCTAACCGCCGTCACCTTTATTTTGAAACTGCCGATTGATGAATTCGACAATAAAATGTCGCAGCCGACGCGCCCTAAACACCGGCGAAATCCCATGTCGCCTTGACCAAAACGGTCAATCCCGACATATTAGATCCCCGAGTTGAAACTTTTGAGACCTTTCGGGAGACTCTCCCTTTGGCCTCGTTCAGACGGAACCGCTTGGGTAACGCATGATAACATGAGATTCGCTCAATGGGACTAAAGAAACTTGGACCAGATTAGTTTGGACTAGACGAAGAACCTTTCGCAAAATTGATCGGAATCATCAGCCGAAAGGCACTAGCGTCCGGTTCGACCGAATAGGCCAGGGGCAAGTGCCCCATGGCTAATAGGTTCTAAAGTAGAGTAACGATAACATTGGTGAGAAGTCAAAAACGACGATTAGTCAAAAACATGGCGTAATGGGTTGGTTGGGAGCCACAAATCCTGAAGCCAATTTGTTTTCGCTTGAGCCGACGCCTTACCTTCCGGGTGGTGTCGAGTTACGATTTGAAGAACATGAAGTTGCCGAAAATTTGCCAAGACTTCTTTTTCTGATTCGTTTGACTTGAGGTTCAATTCAATTGAGGCCGGGTGGCGGAATGGCAGACGCTCAGGACTTAAAATCCTGTGCCCGTAAAGGGCGTGCGGGTTCGACCCCCGCCCCGGCTATTTTTTTTAATCACGATACAAACGCCACAAAAGGCACTCTGCCGCGCGGTGTTTGGAGGCCGCGGTGTTTGGTAGCCGCGGTGTTTGGTTGCGAACGTTGCCATCAACGCAGCTTCATTTGCTGCCCTGCTAGTATCTCCCTATCTCCATCCACGTAATGCTGGCTAGTGAACAATCCGGGCGGGCTAGTGAGCAATCCAGGCTTCCCCCGAGTCGAGCTTGTTCAACCAAGGGGTCCCCAAGAAAAACGAGCCCCCTCCGAGTTCACCTCGGTTGAGCTACGGATTCACTACTACAGTTCATTCCCAGAAGGGCCGATGTTTGGATTGTTTTTAACGGTTTCGAGGGGGAACAGGCTCACCGCCGTTTTTATTTGCGGGATCCTTTGGACGTGGAGCATATTAATTTTCCTCGCCGACGAGTTGTTGCATCGCCGTGGCGAAGGCCTTCCCTAAACTCAGTTGGCCGGTGGAGTCATAATGCACGGTGTCCGGGAGCAGAGTCAATCCTTCGGTGGGCACCATCGTCGTATTTCGCATCGACTCGGGCTGCAACGCCTTTGAGTCGCATGCGGCCATTTGCGTACGAATCTCCTGGCGGTGGGTGAAACGCGCGGCCGGTGGATCGTGTGGTAATACTTGACCGAATACCAACGGCAGATCGGGCTGCGTTTGCAGGTCCTCGGCCAGCCGCTTTCGCAATTGGTTCAAACTGCTCGCATAGGTCGAGGCCGAAACCACGTGTTTGGCATCCTGTTCGCCTTGCATCCACACCAATCCGCGGACGACCGGCGTCATCCCTTGCATCTCCAGGTGCTGCGTACCGTTTTGAAATTGACTCCGCATTTCTCTGTAGAGCGAGCCTGTGTTGGCATCGTCGTCTGTTTGCCCTGGGTAGAAGTTGCGACGCCCGGGTTGGGGTTCGTCCGAGATCCACTTGTCGCCATCCCAGCCATGATGAAGGGGCATTCCGCTGGCGTGATACTTGATCAAGTAGATCGGGCGATCGGCAGTCGCCATTGCGAGAGCGAAGCCAATTTCCGGTCCAAAATTGATGTTATTTGAAGAGGTTTTCGTTTGGCCCAAGACCAACGGCTCGAATTGCTGGCCGTTCCAGAAGAAAGTATGGGGAATCTCTTTTGGAACATCGGCTGTTAGGGCTGCGATTTTGCCGACGCCTTGCATGTTCGACTGACCGCCCAGCAGGTACACATCGACAACCTGGGCAGGTGATGTTTGGCGATCTAGCACTTGGTCAGGCCACGCAATGGGCTTGCCCGTTTGTATATCGAGGGGCATTTGCGCGTCCATTCCCCGCAGTCGTTGGCCGAGTCGCCGGGTCAGCTCCCGCACGACATCCGGCTTGGTCGTCGACACATCCGTTGTTTCGCCAATGTCCTCGGCCAGATTAAATAGTTCGAGCTGTTTCGTGACGTGATGATAGATCAGCTTCCACGGACCGCGGCGAATGCTGCTGAACGGGGACTGGCCGCTGTATTGGTGAGGGTAATGCCAGACGAGCTCACGTGTATCCGGGTTTTTTTTATTGTCTTTCAACAGAGGCATGAAGCTCAAGCCATCAATGGTCTGCAGCGTTTCCGGCATCGTCACGCCAGCGAGGTCGAGGATGGTTGGGAAGAAGTCTTCGATGACAACCGGATTGGCGTTGACCGAGTTCGCGGGAGTCACACCCGGCCACTTGGCAATCATCGGTACCCGTACACCTCCTTCATACGGGGTGAGTTTGTGGCCACGCAGAGGTAGGTTCCGTGGGCATTGCGAGGGCGATCCGTTGTCAGAAAGGAACAAAATGACGGTGTTCTGTTCGACCCCCAGCCTTTGAATCGCGTCACAGACATCACCCAGCGATTGATCCATGCCTTCGATCATCGAAGCTAACGTAGCTTCAAATGGCGGCAGGCCTGTGTCGAGGTACTTCTGGTAGAAGCGGTCGTCTTTCTCCCACGGGGCGTGAACAGCGTAATGAGAAAGGTACAAGAAAAACGGCTGCTCGTCATGGACCGCTGCTGTTACCGCATCAATCGCTTCGAGCGTGAGCGCCTCGGTCAGATAAACATTCTGGCCATGGTATTTTCCAAGGCCGGGCACATCCCAAATTCGGTCTGCATTTCGCCAGGCAGCGCTGAAGTTCTTTTCACCCCAATAGCTTCCTGGCCCTCCTGCAGCGTGACCGCCGATGTTGATATCAAAGCCGAGATGCGAGGGGTTTTCGCCGGGTGTACCCTGCGCGCCAAAATGGGCCTTGCCAACATGGATGGTGCGATAGCCAACTGCTTGTAAACAGGCAGGCAATGGCGTGACACGCGTTGTACGCTCGATGCCT
Organism: Pirellulaceae bacterium; assembly: GCA_041742275.1. Taxonomy (GTDB): domain Bacteria; phylum Planctomycetota; class Planctomycetia; order Pirellulales; family Pirellulaceae; genus BJ22. The sequence goes on from JBGSIY010000473.1 coordinate 4,320, forward strand.
GCCTCCGTCGTCAAGCCGTTCAGGTTCCATTGGGGCGGTTCGAACGCTTCATTTTTATTGTCGGGAGACTGGTTTTTGCGCAGCGTCCAGTTTGTGACTCGGTGTCGGGCGACATTCATTCCCGACATGAGGCTGACCCGTGTGGGCGAGCAGACGGCCGACGCATATGCCTGAGTGAACTTCATTCCTTCTGCCGCCAAGCGTTCCATGTTTGGCGTTCGATAACGTCGATTCAACTCGGTCGTCTCGACGTGAAACGGCACCGATGTCTCTTGCCAGCCCATATCGTCCACGAGAAAAACGATAATATTCGGTGGGTTCTTGGGCAGGTCGTTTCCAGTCGCTATCAACGGAACAAATAAGCTGATCAACAGGACAATCGCTCGCGTCATAAAATTTCTCCGAAACGGGAATAGTGGCGGTTTTCCCCAAGTATACCTTGTAGTGCTGAGGGCGTTGCGGCAACGATGCCTGCGGGTGTGGGGAAGTTGTCAACAGATAAAGAACCTATCCCAGAACCTATTAGCCGGTGGGCAATAGCCCCCGGTTTCTTCGGTCGAACCGGACGCTAGCGCGTTTCGGCTGATGTTTCCGATCAGTTTTGGGATAGGCTCTAAATCTAGAGGACGAAATGTTCAATGCCTAATTTTGAATTAGGCTCGGGGTTCTCAGGTTATTTGGCTGGGCAGTGTGAATCGGATAGAATAAGAGTCACCGTTCACGCTCTGTAGGTTTTTGGCGGAGAATTGTCAAGGAATAACGCCCATCGGCTGGAAAGAGCGTGACTCGGATAGAATGAGATAACAAGCGAAATCATTTCGCCCGTTTTTGTTTTCAAACTGCGAAAGGGAGGTGTCGCATGCGGTATCCTGTAGACCGCCGTTCGTTTCTCAATTCAAGCCTGGCCCTCAGCACCGCTTTTGCTTGGCGTGATTTATCCTTTTTCAGTTCGTTGCCAATGGCGGCGACGGGCGATTTCCACGGTGAGGATATCGTTCGACTTGAACCCGACATTGAGCCGCTGGTGCGGTTGATCGAACAGACACCGCGAGCCGAGTTGTTGAGCAAAATCGGTCGCGAAATTCAGCAGGGATTGAGTTACCAAGAGCTACTGGCTGGGCTGCAGTTGGCGGGCGTGCGGAATGTCGAGCCCCGTCCGTCTGTTGGGTTTCAGTTTCATACGGTATTGGTCGTTAACTCGACCCACCTCGCCTCGTTGGCTTCACCACCGCAGCACCGCTGGATTCCCTTGTTCTGGGCCCTGGACTATTTCAAAGTCGCGGCGGAGCGGGATGTTCGCGAGCGGGGAGACTGGACCATGTCGCAGGTCGATGAAAACGCCGTTCCTGCATCGCATCGCGCTCGCGAGGCATTGATTGCGGCCATGGAGGATTGGGACCCGATTCGCGCCGACGCGGCGGTTGCCGGCATGGCTCGGTCGGCGGGAGCCCACGAGATTTATGAATTGATGTTCCGCTACGGAGCCCGCGATTTCCGCTCGATCGGCCACAAAGCTATTTTTGTCGCCAATAGCTACCGTACACTACAGTGCATTGGCTGGCGGCACGCCGAACCGATTTTAAGGTCACTAGTCTACGCGCTGCTGATGCACGAAGGGGGCAATCCACGCGATCGAGACGCCGAGGCCGATCGACCTTGGCGAACCAACTGCAAACTCGCGCAAACCATCCGCTCCGATTGGCGGCAGGGACGTCAGGACGACACCGCTGTCGAAGACTTGTTGCAGACGCTGCGCAGCGGGACGAGCGACGAAGCAGCCGGGGAGGTTGTCAAGTTACTCAATGCGGGCATCGCGCCGCAATCGATTTGGGATGCGATGTTTGTCGCGGCCGGTGAGCTGATATTGCAACAACCTGGGATCATCGCCATCCATGCCAACACCACGACCAATGCGCTGGCGTTCGCGTATCGAACCACTGGCGACGATGAAACAAGGCGGCTGATGATGTTGCAAAACGCAGCGTTTCTGCCACTATTCCGTTCCCAGATGCCGGGGCGTGGCGGAGTTCGCAATCTGGACATCGGATCCTTGATGGAATCCGCCCCCGACGGGCAGACCGAATTGGCGACCCTGTTTGACGAGCTGGGGAGCCATCCGGTGGCGACCGCCGGGAAGGTCCTCGGGCATCTGCGCAGCGGCGGTTCACCTCGCGAATTCCTGGACGCCGCGCGGCTGTTGATATATCGCAAGAGCCGCGATTCTCACGATTACAAATTCAGTTCGGCCGTGCTCGAAGATTACTATAACGTCTCCCCAAATTGGCGCAACGCTTTCTTGGCAGCCAACACATTGAGCTTGAAGCATTCGGGTGAACAGGATTCGGATCTGGTTGAACGAACCCGAGCCGCGTTGAGCTAGTAGCCGTATGCGCAACTGTTAAATAACCAACGGTAGGACGGAGGTTTTTTAGGTTCGTCCGGCGTCGCGGCCCTTGCTTGTCCCGCTGAGCACCTGGAAAAAGGGGAGCCAGGTTTCGTGTGTTATTTTTTTGTGGCAACCGGCGTTGTCCACAGGTTTCGGCAATTTCAGTGCTACCTCAATTATTGCCGATTCCATTTTTACTCCATGAACCGCTACATAAAAATTTACTCGAACTACGTCCCGACGTTGTCGGCATTGAACTCTAATGAAAATTTGTTTCGAAATCCTTAGCTGTCAATAAAAAAAGGCCGATGCAAAGAACCCAGAACAAGCTCTGGAAAACTTTGGATTCGGCCGATTATTTTGTTTGGCTGCTACTGTAGGACGAGTTCGCGGCTACAAGACCCGAGCCACGTGAATCGCCGACGGGGGCAGGGAGCTACATGGTGACGCGAGAATCGGGTTTGACTGGGGGTTGGGCATTAGGGCGCGCGGCGCGGAATTCCGTACGTTGCCCCCAAATGTAAAACACGAAGCCGACGATAACGCCAACTAAAGCGGCTGAGATTACCGAAGCGGGGCTTGATGTAAAAGTGGAATTTTGTGTCGCGGCTTGTGTCACCAATACGAGACCAGCCAGGCTAATCAAAAGTCCCAGCAAGTCGGACAGGACTTCTTGAATATTCAACTTCATCTGTGTTAATAAAATCAGCTTGGTCAATACGAGTTGCAACGCGAAACTCACAAGACCCGCTACCATCAATGCGAAGGCGGACCAATAAAACCACGAGAAAGCCATCAACTGGGCAAGATCGTAAATTGGTTGAAGTAAACCCGCCGAAATCTCTTTGGCCGTTTCGCTTTCATTGAGAGTTTTCTCCATTTCTTGCACCTTTTCCGTTACGCTACTGCCTGGTTGAGCTTCGCTACTGCCAGGTTGAGCTGCGCTACTATCGGGTTGAGCTACGCTACTGCCCGGTTGAGCCGGGTCGGACGTGGGGTCTTGAGCCAACACGGGCCAAGTCAACAGAGTAAGCAGGGAAAAAGAAATACAGCACAAAATAGTTCGCATGATTGGGCCCTTTGACGGTTGGTGATGAAAATACGTGAATTCGTTATGCGGTAAAGCTCAAACGGATTTGGAGATTTCTGTTCCCGCAAAACCTGGCTGGCAAAAGTGCCGTTCTGGCGAAAATTGCCGAGCTGAGCAGGGTGTTAAGCAGGGTGTTAAGCAGGGTGAGTTGTCTTGGTGTGTCGTCTTGGTGTGTCGTCTTGGTGCCCGTGTTTTTAATGTTTTTTTAATAGGCCTGACGTTGTTTATTATTTTTTCAAAACAAAGGCGCTCTCGCATTTGCAAAGTTTCTAAAAAGTTTCGCCAGGTGGCAAAAACTCAACCTGTATTCGAGTGCAACGATTGGGTATTGGCAAAAATTTATTTGGTAGAACGAGGATCCATGTCCTGCATTCACCACTTTTCGCGCCGGTAACCAATCTCGTCCTTTTGCCATCCCTCTCATCTTACGCTCCCCGTCATCTTGCGATATGGGAGGGGAGAGTCGCATCCCATCGACGTCGATTTCCTACAGTGGATTTGCTTTTTGAGTTTTTCGCGTAAAGAAGGCCTGTTTTCGACACTGTTGTCGCACTTGGCATCCCGCGTCCCGTTCCATTGTTATTATTATTTTTATTTTCGCTAATTTTTGCAATCATTTACAAGTGTAATCATTCGAGGATCGTCACGCATTGTCAACGTTTTCTGGAACGAGTCGCTAAAAACGAGGCGATATAGCGGTCAAGAATCTCAAACTCGCCTGGTCCCCATTTGTCTTCATACAGATCGATGATTTCCAATCCGCAGGTGGTTTGACCTGCTAATTGGTCTTCCAGTGGATGCCCGAAACAAAAGGGCTCTTGCGCCAGTTCCATCGCCTGTTTTTCGGCTGGGTTGAGATCGGTAAAATCCGAATAGGGTATGGAATGGCGAATCACCAGTTGCCCCAATTTGATTTGTTCATAGTCGAAGATGTAGATCAAGGGATTACAAAAGCCCGCCAGCAATTCTCCACCGGGTTTGAGTACCCGAGCCGCTTCTTTCCAAACGGCGCGAACATCCGGAACAAAACTGTTCGAGCAGGGATGAATGATCAGATCAAACATATTGTCGCCGAAAACCGAGAGATCGGCCATGTTTCCCTCGACTGTTTGAATGACCAGTTGTTCGCGATCCGCTACTTCTTGATCGCGAGCCAATTGGGCGGGTGAGAGATCGAAGGACGTGACATCCGCTCCGGCGGCGGCAATCAACGGCGTTTGTTGGCCGCCTCCGCTGGCGAGCATCAACGTTTTCTTTCCCGGCAAATTTTCAAGCCACGATTGAGGAACCGTTTTGATTGGCGTCAGGATGATTTGAGGGAACCCCTCGCGTGCCCGAGAAATTTCGCTTGGCCCAACGGGAATTGTCCATCGGCTCCCCTGTTTTACTTGTTGATTCCAAGCGGAACGGTTGTATTGGGTAATTTGTTTGACAGAGTCCATAGGATTTTAGTTTCTTTATTTTTCTAAATCGACGTGAGGCGAAAGGTTGGGAAGAGGATAAAAATCGGCAACGCATCGCGCTCTTGTTGAGAATTGTGTGGTCAAACCGATTGGCAGTTTTGCAGGATAGGCTAGGATAAGGAAATGAATCCTGCAATGCCCAAACAAGAATACTCGGCGATCATCTTCGATTGTGATGGTACCCT
>JBGSIY010000474.1:0-1886 GCA_041742275.1 Pirellulaceae bacterium
ACCAAAACTGGCCCCCACGGCACCCATACGATTTCGATCGATATAGGTCTCGTTGGCAACATCATCGGTTGCCGCCAAAATATCGCGCATGGCTTGGCCACCCCAATCGCCACTAATCTGATCATTCCATTCTTGTCCAAAACCGGGGAGGCCGCGTCTGTTGGGCGCCAGTATCACGTATCCACGAGCCGCCATCAGATGAAAATTCCAACGATACGAAAACGACTGCCCAACTTGACTCTGCGGGCCACCTTGGCAATAAGTCAACATCGGCCATTGGACGTTGCTTTTGGGATCGAACTCAGGAGGATGTATAACCCAACAATGGATCTGTTTGCCATCCGAAGCTTCGACCAAACGCTCTTCGACGATTGGCATCTCCAGTTCATTCAGGATGGCGTCATTGATATGCGTGAGCGGGATCGTAGAGCCATCTAAAAGGGATATTTGCAATAACTCAGCGGGTCGCAACATGCTTTGTTGAGTCACCAATGCCGATTTGCCGTCAGGGAAAATTTGCACCAGGTCCCAACTGTATCGTCCGGCGGTCACTTGGCGCACTTGCGGCTGAGTGACATCTGCACGTTCCGACAAATCGATTTCGAACAGCTGAGTCGTTCCACGCGTTTCACTGGTGAAATAGATTTTGTTGGACGTCGGGGACCACTGCGCGTTGTGTGCTGTTTGGTCTAGTCCCAGAGTCACATCGACTCGCGTTTTTTGGGACCGATCATAAACCATAATTCGATTTCGATCGGCTTCAAATCCTGGACGCTCCATGGAATGAAACAGAATCAAATTCCCATCGGATGAAAAGACGGGATTGTTATCATAACCGGGCATGTCAGGTGTGATCAGCTCCGGCGAGGTCTCACTCCCCACCGCCTTTAGATACACGGCTGAGTCCGTGGATTGGGCAGGGTCGGCCGAAATTTTTGTTGTGAAGGCAATAGCATTTCCGTCGGGAGCCCAATTGAATTGCTCGGAGCCTCCAAAGGGAGCCACAGGACAATCGGCCTTGAGATCAGGCATCAAATCGATCGCGATACCCGGTTGGCCTTCCGAGTCCAGTGGCATGACGTGCAAATGAGAATAGGCAAAATCGTGCCATGCATTCCAATGGCGGTACATCAAGCCATCAATAATTCTCGCGTCGGCCAAAGGAAGATCAGCATGAAGTTCATTTGCAATGGGATCCATTTTGACATCGACAGTAAAAGCCAATTGTCGCCCGTCAGGGGCAACCTTCAAGTTGGCGACACCGCCTTCCACATTGGTTAATACCTCAGGCTGCGGATTTGCCACGGTCAAAGTCCATACCTGAGTCGATTCCTCGGGCTCCTTCGTTTTTTTTCCGGCAATAAAAAGTTTTTCATTTGATGTTTGGCCGGCCCATTGAACCGAATCGATTCCAGCCCATTTCTCACAAATCAATTGATCAGTTCCCATTGTCAGATCAATCAAATGCAAATCGCTCGTGCCAGAGTTTTCCGAAAGTTCAAAGTTTCGGACAATATAGGCCACATGCGTCCCCGCACCGTTGAGACTCGCTCCTGAAAAGCGGCCCAGCTTCCAAAGCAACTCGGGGGTCATTCGATTGGTTGACTGCGCATGAGCCAAGCCGGCGAGAAAAAAACAACAAAGAAACAAAGAAAAAATTCGCTGCATTACGTGCCTCAACATTTAGGTGCGAAAGAAATCAGATCCTGCATATTGGCGGAAAAACCATTCAGCCCGCAGTGCGAACGATTATAACTTGTTTGTCACCCGGAGTCTTGCCAATTTGCCGATTCCCTGGCTCTCAATCTCTATTGAGCCGACGTTGATGAAGGAAAATCGTGACAACATCGGTGCCAATAAGCTAAACAAAGATCGGAAGAGCACAC
>JBGSIY010000475.1:0-4748 GCA_041742275.1 Pirellulaceae bacterium
TTTAAATTAAAGTGCGTTAGCACCCGGTTTTGCAGGGAACCGGACGCTAATGCGTTCCGGCTAATCCGGGAACTTATTTTCGGACAATCACTAAGCCCAATCATAGCCGGTTGTCTTGCGAATGCGTTCTTCGAAGTTACCCAACAATCCGCCAATCACATCCCATTTATTTGGTCGGCGAACTTCAATGTCGCCCTGTTGATTGACCCTGACGATTGAATCCGCTTTCACACCCGCCGCATCAAAATCGGCTTCATGCAATTCCCCATCATTCAAAACGTTGAACAATGCGGAGCCGTTCATTTCGATGAATTTCATATTCGTCCCCTATCCCTCTGATTTTTGAATCTCTGTTCGCCTACCACTATAATCTATCGCCGATAATCAGTGGAGCAGGTAGCGAGAGGATGACGAAGAAATTTGGTGCCTTAATCAACTTGAACTTCTTGGTTACTTGTGATTTTCGGCGGGTCGGGAATATGATCTAGCAAATGATCAACCATTTTGGTGAGCTGTTCGATCTGTTCGGTTTGGTTGGTAATGATTTCATCAATCCAAGAAATCACATCGGCTTCACTCAAATTCAGCTCATCGCGGATCGACAAAATGGTTGCTTGACCCGAGACCACTCGGTTTACCACCGACCGACGAAACTTAGGTGAATACCGCGAATTCCGTTCGGCACGCATGACCAGAGATTTATCGCGCCGAATAAAATTTCCAGCAGAAGTTACTGTCTCTTCCGGCGGATTCGTTTCGTACACGAAATCCGGAGCACTCCGCCGTCGAGGGTGAAGTGTCCACGAGTTGCGTTGACAGAAACGACAGTGCCAATTTCCGAATCCCAAATTCGGTAAAACTTGCAGTGTCAGTTTGTCCAACCACCGCGCAGGGGCAAAGTGAAAACAATGGGCATGCTCCACGTTTTGCCGGCAATCGCGGCAATAGCCTGATTTGATTAAGAAGCTCTGCATAAAATCGCACTAAAAAAGTCGCCCTCGGCAGCAATGCTCGCAGCAATGCTTATAGTGTGCCACCGATCCCCTCCGCTTAATCTCGCCTTGAAATTTTGAATCGCAATTCAAAGAATTCTTGCTTGCCACGCCTCGGACCCACCATCCATTTTCGTATTGGTAGCGTCTCCACGTTCCCTTTCGATTTTATCCACTCCCGGGCTACTTCCCAAACAATTTTCGCGTTGCCGACAGGAAATTTCCATTTTTTATGATTGGAATGGTAAAACATATCGATTCTGGTAGGTTGTGCAGTGCAAATCTCGCCTGTTTAGGAAATTTTGCCCCAGGATTTTGCTGGGTGGCTGTCTGACAAATTGAGGGAGATCAAGATTTCAACGAACGATGGTAAGCCGGTTCTGGTGCCAATGGAACTGATTGTTGATGAAGAATTTGACCAAGCGAGATTGGATACGTTTTTGGCTGCGCGGGTGAACGCCATCAGTCGTTCCAAATTGCAAGCGGTGATTCGTCGCCAAAAGGTCTGGGTTGATGGAGTTAACGGCAAACCCTCGATGCGAATCGCCTTCGGGCAAACGGTTCGCATTGAAGTCCCCGAGATCGAAGTCGACGGCCCCATTCCCGAGAACGTGGTGCTGGATATTTTGTTCGAAGACGAAGCGATCATTGTCGTCAACAAACCACCTGCTATGGTGGTCCACCCTGCTCGAGGTCATTGGGCCGGAACACTGGTCGCGGCACTGGCCTATCATTTTGGCCAACTGTCATCTGTCGGGGGACCTACCCGTCCCGGCATCGTACATCGCCTTGATCGTGACACTTCGGGAGTGATTCTCGTCGCCAAAACCGACGACGCTCACGCCAAGTTGAGCGCTCAATTCGAACAACGTCTTGTTCAAAAGGAATACGTGGGGATCGTTTCGCCGGTGCCCGATCGGGATCGCGATTGGATCGATAAACCGATTGGCGTCCATCCCTATCAACGCGAGAAAATGGCGATTCGTGAGGATCATATGACCAGTCGACCGGCTCGAACTCTCTTCGAGGTGGTCGACAGGATCAACGGATTTGGATGGATCGTAATGCGTCCAGAAACCGGTCGCACACATCAACTACGCGTTCACATGGCTTCGATTGGCTGCCCTATTTTAGCCGACAAACTTTATAGTGGTCGCTCACGTCTCGTGTTGCAAGAGCTGACAAGAAACCCGGCCGATGTCGAAATCGTATTGGAGCGCCAAGCGTTGCATGCGCGCAGTCTCACGATCCAGCATCCTATTTCTCATGAGCGAATTACGTTTGAAGCGCCGATTCCGGCCGATATGCAGTACACCATGGAAGTCCTGAAAAAAAATCGCGGCGTGCGTCTTGTTTAAGAACACTCGGCCGCGATTTTATTTTCAATTGGGTATTCTGGCGTCAATCGTTTTCGCCAATTCAATAGAGCCAAAATTAGAACAATTTTGGAAAAGGCCCATTTCGAGGTAGCCTTAGTTGATCTCGCGAATACTCTCGACCAGCCCTAAAAATTCCTTTTGGTTTTCAGAAACAGTGTTCTTCGGGCCGTAAAATTTGATGAAGTAGTTTCCGTGACTTTCGGTCTCGACGATCGCGGCCAACATTCGGTAATTTTCCTTTTCCGATTTCGGCCCAAACGGGCCTCCCATGGAATCCATGAAGTTGCCCGTAATGTCGACAATGTGAACCGTCAATTCATTGACTGTCTTCTTTTCGACTTTCGCGACGTCACTGGTCGCTTTTCCGTCCGGCTGAACAAATTGCTCCATCCAACGATCGATATTTTGCTGCACGCTGCCTCCTGCGCCCATGATGGTCATCCGGCCATCGGTAGCATCGTCACCTTGTTTCGATATCGAGAACTCCGCTTCTATCATATTCACCTTGGGCTCGACTTTTTTCCATTTGGATGGAGCCGACATCACCAGTCCCTTATCGGCCACAAAAAACTCTTGGCCGCTCGCTTCTTGTTTCGCTGCAGCCTTTCCCTTTTCTTGCTCCCCCTTCTCAGTAGTTCCTTGGCCGGAAACCAACAGGGGATTCACCATCAAAAACAACCCGAAAAAACTTGCTGCCAATTGACTGTTTTTCATATTCCACGATCTCCATTATTTTTAGACTTGTAATCATTTATTGTTGTTTTCCCTATTTAAAAAATGGGGAGAGATTCAACGTTGGTATCGAATCCTGATTTGCTGCCGAAAATGGCTGACGCCCGAGAGCCAACCGACAATGAGCAAGCCAACGCTTCAGCGAAACTTCTGGCAATGATTTCTATCTCGAGCAAAAAGCTTGAATTTCATGAGCCCACCGCCTTGATTGCCTATTGGGGTTGCCAACTGGGGTTGCCATCGGATATGGCCCAAAATCATTTCGCGGTTGCAATCGAGTAATCGGAGACTCACACTCCATATCTGTATTTTAAATCAAACTCATGCTTTGCGGGTCCAGGCCAATGCCATGGGACAGTTCGGATAATTTTTCAATGACCAACAGCAGCGCACCGGGATCTAAATGTTCGTCACTATCGCTGACCGCATCGGCAAGTTCAAAATGAAAAATATCAAAACGAGCGTTGCACTTTTTTAGTTGTCGTAACTTGCTGGCTTCATCGCCAATCAGTGTGATCGACTTGAATTCTTCCATCAAATCTTGAACTTGACTGGTGACTTCACTTCCGTGAACCAACACGATATCCATCGCCGAAAAGTCGTAGGGTGACTTGACGGTAATCGACTCGAAACCATCTTCGCCCTCGCGAACATCCACGATTTCGTAGCGACCGCCTAATTCTTCCAAGGACTTTTTAATGGCACTCGACGTGGGACGAGTTTCGCATTCGAACAACACGAAGAAAGTATCGCGGTACTGATAGTCTTCATTTTCGAATAAACTCACTGGAACTCCTCTCAACATCAAAACCATGAATCGCCACGAACGCAAATCCGCGATTCGCGACTTCATGCCCCTGTATTGTAGACCATTCCCTACGATGCGAAACGGCCCAAGTTTCGCCAAAAAAATAAAAATCGGGAACATTCCTTCATCTATTCATTCGACTCGGCAACTCTTAACCGTGTTTGCCCAATTCCTGTGAGCGTTCCGCAGCGGCCATCACCGCTTCGGCCACCGCCCCGCGAAACGCATGGGAATGCAGTTGGAAAAGTCCATGAATGGTGGTCCCGCCCGGACTCGTAACTTGATCTTTCAACTGCGCCGGATGTAATTGGGATTGCTGCAATAGGCAGGCCGTCCCATAAACGGTTTGCAATGCCAGCCGAGCCGCCACATCCCGCGACAAACCTGCCAAAACACCACCATCGGTCAACGACTCGATAAATTCCAACACAAATGCGGGACCGGATCCGGACAATCCCGTTACCGCATCCAAATGCGACTCGTCGACGACCGTTACCTCGCCCACAGAGCCTAACAACTGGGCAATCGTGTCTCGCAGTTCGGCCGACACAAACTGATTCTGAGAAACGGCAATCGCTCCCACTCCCACCAAACAAGGCGTATTGGGCATGGTGCGAATAATTTGATTCGTCTGCAATAATTTCTCTAGCCGGCGAGTGGTGACTCCAGCCATCACCGAAACGACGACTGTTTTGTGCTTCGATAGATTCACCCCGGCAACGGCCGAGTCCAACATTTGCGGTTTGACGGCCAGGAACACAATATCAGCTTGTTCAAAAACCTGTTGGTTCGTTTCTACTATGGCCGCCGTAGGAATATCCTTTCGAAAACTGTCAA
>JBGSIY010000476.1:0-3781 GCA_041742275.1 Pirellulaceae bacterium
TGATCTTGCAACAAATCCCCAATGCGGCTTTGCGTAAAATGATTGGGTTCGGTCGGGGGATCCCAAGAATAACCGGTAACGTTTGCGCCCAGGCGCGCCAGCCAAAGGCAGAGCCACGATCCCTTGAATCCAGTATGGCCGGTCACTAGGACCGACTTACCTACGAATGCGTCACCAAACATGTTAGTCATTCTGTGGTCTCGGCATGAAGAGGCATAGAAACGTAAACCAGGCTGCGGATGTGCGTCCAGTATCCGGTGGGTAAATCACTTACGTGTTTTAGCCAAGGAATATTAGCAAGCGGATTCTCGTCTACCACCGGTTGAATATAGATCAATTTTAAGGGTCTGGGAAAGCGTTCTAAAGAACGATTGATTTGCTCCAACGTTTTCTGAAGTACCAGGCCCGTAAACGAGTTGAACAAGAAAATATGATTGATATCTGCGGGAACTTCAAACTGAGTTGCATCCTCCTGCAGTATTTCCACACGATCCGCTCGGATCAGACCACGGGAACGCACACGTTGAATTTGATTTTGAGCGACAGCGACTAATCTCTCATCCAGCTCGACACCCAAAACAGTTCCAAACGGTTTGGTTGCTGCCAAGATGACGGCACGTCCCATACCACAACCATAATCCAGGAATCCGTCCTGTTTTGTGATGGGACTTAGGTAATCCAGTACTTGATCGAAGCTGAGGTAGTCAATGGGTTCATAACCATGCTGCTCACCTTGATCATTGACAACGACGCCGTGCGAGAATTCTTTTGTTCTGATGCCGAGTTTCCACTCTCGTATCCGCCATTGGAATTGATAGAGACACCAGCCCAAGGAGTGGCCAAGGCCCTGCGTCCGTAATCGACCGAAAAATTTGGTCGGTAGCGACCCCAATTTCTCGAATAAACTTGCTTGTGCAGTCATAGTGGGATTTCGTTTCGCAATCAAACATAGGGAGAGGAATGTAATCGGTTTTATTCTCGCCACTGCACAGCGCCAAAAAAACAAGCCGAAATAACCAGCGTGAGTTAAAGTATAAATTCGGCAAATGCCCGAGGCTAGTTGAAACAACCAGCATTATTGAATATCAAAGATTGGGTCTCAGTGGACGTTACGCTTGTTCCTAATTTGACGATAAAATTTAATCAAAGGCGCTGATCCTTTCCATTTTCGCATTCCGGTTTTTAATCGCAATTTGACGTAATCGGTGATTCCACTCCATGGTCGGCTGTCGATTGCGCCGATTGCCAAGTCGGTTGTTTCGGTGGCCAAATTCTGTTTGAGAGGGTTCGTGCCGCGGCCGAGATCAATTTCAACAATCCCTTCATTAACGGCTCGAGAGAGTAGCTCCAGATGTAAAATTACGCCCGGCGAGTATGAGGAAAACTCTGGGTGATAACTGGGAATCCAAGCGTTGAAATTGTCGCCGCTTCGTTGTCCCAGATGAACTGCTACCAGTTGGCTGCCAGCATAGAGCGCGGACAACATTCCCGCAAAATTGGATGATTGATGTTTGACGGTTTGTAGCATCAATCGTCGAGACCGGTCGTCGGAGAAAACATCGAGAAGTCCGGCATCGACAACTTGTTTCTGTTTCCATTCAATCAACGCTTGCCAGGCTTCATTCGAGTCGGTGTGAAACTCGAACCTCAAGGGGCCCACCTCTCGAGTCAGTTTTCTTTGTTTGCGTTGAATTTGTTGGCACCAGCTGCGACAACGGATTTGTAATTGTTCCCAATAATCGGCAAAAGTCGACTTCAATATTATTTTAAAGGCCGAATCGGTTTCGTGAGGAAATTGAGAAACCCAAAAGTTTTCAACGGCAACGTGATCGAAATGGTATCTGTTTATTTGGCAGAGACGAATCAATTTTAAAGGGTCGATCGTGGCAGTAGGGGACGCCATGATTGCTTGGCGATCTGAAAAATGGCCACCAATCGGACCGGCCTGGGTAGGCGTATAACGAGCAAAAGGAAAAAAGCCACTGGAATTATCTTCTTGAAATTCAACGATTTCGACGGGCCAGCCGGCAGATTCGATGATTTCTGCCCATTCAAAAGTGAGTTGGGGGTGTTGCAAACTTTTATGCGATTGCACGAGCGAACGCCAACGTTCCTTTTGTTTGTTTGAAAGCTCGCTTGGTCGGCAAATTCTGTTTTGCATTTAAGAACAGCGTTTAACGCAAGACTCCCTTTTGGGTATTGCGAATGGTTCTAAACAATTTGAGGGGGGCCTGGCAGAAAGCATTATTTTGTGCAAAATTTCTCGCGCCGATCCAAGCAGAACTTACCAGACGATCCCATTGATTACTACAAACGACGCCTTCCCCCGCGATGAATGAACCCGTGCAAAGGCCTTTTTTATATCGTTCGTCTCCCTGGCCAAAATCGATTCGTTGAATGCCCCTCCGAGCACTTTCTTCGATAATCTTAAGCAGGAGAATTCGACCGGGCGAATAGGCGGCAAACGCCGGATCATAAGTTGGAAACCATGACGTAAGGACGTTTTGATTGAGTATTCCGAGGTGCAGCGCGATGGGATGCCTGTCTATCGAAAGGCAGGATAAAACACCCGAGAATTTTTTGGACTGATATTTGTGGATTTGGCGAACGAGGCTTTGCACTTGAGGTATTCCTAAAACATCAATTTGTCCGGTGCGTTTGTATTGTTCTCGTTTCCAAGCAAACAGCTGATCAAGTATCCCGGGATCGGATTCATGCCAAGTCCATTGTAGCGATTGGTGTTCTCGCTCCAACTTGCGAACCTTTCTGGCATTGTCTGCCCACTGCCGTGATCCGGCTGACTTAAGTTGTTGCTGATATTCCTCAAAACCTCCCGCGAGTGAAAGGTAAAAAGACTCTTGTCGATGAACAAAATAGGAGTGAAACCTCTGTTGGCTCTCCGGAACACAATCGAACTTCCAACGTTTCAATCCCAGCAGTGGAAGTAACTGGGATGGATTGAAAAGCAATTGATCCGACGCGACCACCCCCGAAAGTTCCGTGACCAAGGCCGCCAATGCGTTTCCCGTGCGATTTCTTGACTCAAATGGCCAAAATCCGACAGTTGTCGAACCTGATTTTAATACGGCAACCCTTGTCGATGGAAAGGCATCGGTGGCTAATTTGACAAATTCCGGCGCTAGGAACGGGGATTCCATCCAGCATCCCTGAGTTCGTAGGTCTTCCCATTTCTGCCAGTCAGCATCCGTTAGCTGATCAACTGTTTTGAGTTCAACACTGATTTCCGACCCCGGCAATAATTCGTTGAAATTTGAATCAAAACGGGTGTCGTCCATTGGCATTTTCTGGGGCAAAACTTTGGTAACGGGTATACCCGTTGTCTGTTGATTGCACATCATGTTTGATGTACGCCAGTTGATTCAACCAAGTCATCGGGAAAAGATTCCGTACTGCGGGACTGTGTGGGAACACCGGACGCTGTGCTCGTGTTGTTTCCGTGTGGGACGAGATTGTGATTGGGGAATTGTGATTCTGGCGCGAACCAGGTTTTAAAATCGTGAATGAGAGCAGTGCCCAATCCGCCGAGGATTGCAAAAAACAGGCCACCGACCAATAAAATCAAACGGGGTGGGCTGACGGGTTTTTCGACGTAACTTGCCTGTTGCACTACATTTAAATTAGAAATGTTCTTGAGCATCAGCTCACGATCGAGTCTGGACTGTTCCAGTCTTTCAGAATAATTACGCAGGTTAAAACTAGCTAAATCGATTTGGCGTTGCAATTCACCAATGCGGATTTCATTTTCATTGAGCATTTCCAT
>JBGSIY010000477.1:0-1626 GCA_041742275.1 Pirellulaceae bacterium
GTCCGTATTCAAACGGATAATACTCACCCCTTGTCAGATGCGACCCCATCCAATCCGCGATACGCAGCTAATCATTGGTTAAATGCTGAGTTTCTTCACAACGCCTCACACAAACCGGCCCGCACAAATTCGCCGTCCCGGACGGCGGTTCGACAAGTCGACACTCCAGTCGCGTATCCATCGATGCAGGACACGCAACCGCCTCGCTGGGGGATCGCTTTGGCGTTGCCCTTTTTTGTTTTTTTGGGTGTGGTTTTATTGGCGTTGACGGGTTTTTTGACAATGACGGCGTATGACCGGCTGCGCCCGCCGGAAGAACTGATTCTGACCCCAGCTATCGCAGCGAAAGATAATCGTTTTGTTCTGACGTTTCCCCCTCGAACCTGGCGCTATACGCTCCCTCAATTTAAAACGCGAATTTATACGGTGAATGTCGCCGAGCAAACGGGGAACCCACTCACCGAACCAGGCGCACGGATGCAAATGCGAATTTACATTCCGTCCGATAATTTGGATGCACCTGAAGTCAAAGACGCGACGGGCAAAACGATTGTTCCAGGAGCGGGCTCACGATCCTGTGTCTTGCTCGTTCCGTCGGGAGGTAATGGATTCCATGGAATGCCCCTGGATCGCCCCGACTATTTCGATGAAATGATTCCTTTCGTTGCTCAGGGAATGGTAGTGATTCACTTCTCAATCGACGGTGAAATGAAACAACCGGTGCCGACGAATCCCAAGTATTTTTGGCAAGAATTATCTCGCCAGTTTCCACAATTCTTAAAGGCCAAAGGGGGCGTCGAGAACGCGAGATTTGCCCTCGAGTACGCCTTGCGTCACGTCGAGGAAGTTGACCCGCAACGTATTTACATCGTTGGTCATGGTGCCGCCGGAACTCTGGCATTGCAGTTCGCAGCGACAGAACCACGGTTGGCAGGAGCCTTGGCCCTTTCGCCGGCCATACATCTGCCCAAACGAATTCCCCCGGCGGTTTCAGAATACTTGCGGGCCGACCAGCGGAAGCCGATTCAAGATTACGCGATCGACAATTCGCCTTTTGCATTAGTGGAAGCCATGGCTTGCCCCCTGTTCATCTTTCATTCTCGAGAGGATGAAGTGGTCCCGTTCCCCGATACAAAGTTATTCGTCGAGGCGCTGCAGCATAATGGGAAACGAGTTTCCTTTGCCGTCTCCGAGTTGGGAGGACATCAAGAATCGGTGAGCGAGACGCATTTGCTGAAGGCGGTTAACTGGATTCGCGAGAAAGAACAACCCACCTATATCGAGGCGATTCTCAATAACCCCGAAAGGCCCTTCATCCTGCGAAACGAAGGATCCAGTGGTCTGGAAAAATAAATCGGTGCCCCACCCCCACCGCTGCCCCAAACTGTTGTCCCGCGGTGTCAATTCGCGGTAATGACAACTAGGATCTTTTGAACTCTGCGTATCAAGTGCGTTTTACGGTGCGTTATCATGCAATGCCCTCCGATTTTTCAGAGATGAAGCGGCGTTCACCGCATCACAAATGGGTTCTTCAGGAGTTACGTTATCACGATTTACTCGAGTTGATCCGGAGCCCAACGGTTGCCACCCACATAGCAATCTAAAAACAGAGAGTCGGTACCAGTG
>JBGSIY010000478.1:0-2189 GCA_041742275.1 Pirellulaceae bacterium
CCGTGCGTCCGAGTGCCTGGGCCAACCGACGAAAGAACTCCGTATTGGAGACAGATTCACCCCGAGGCTCGATCGCGGGACGATTGAGCGAAAGGTAGTGGTGCCCCCAGGCAGGAACGAGGTCAAGGTGTTCGAGTTGACTGGTGGCCGGGAAGATGTAGTCGGCGAATCGGGCAGTTTCCGTCACGAACAAATCGTGGACCACCGTGAACAAATCGTCGCGTTGCAAGCCAGCGATAATCCGTTGCTGGTCGGGAATGGTGACTACCGGATTGGCGTTCCAAATGCAAAGGCTCCGAATCGCCGGATTGAGTTCCGCCGAGCACAGATCGGCCCCCAAGTCCCTCATGTTCAGTGTACGCACATGGGCTGCGTGATGCTCGGGTTTCCAAAGGGCCCGCGTGTTCAAGGTCGAATACTGCAGTGACCCTGTCGACCTAGAAAGCCCGCCCCCGCGATGGCGCCATGCACCGGTCAGGATCGGCAAACAGGCGAGGGTGCGGAAAAACATGGCGCCGTTGTGATGATGCTCCGGTCCGATCAACGGCCGCAACAGGGACGGACTTGTCGTCGCATATTCTCGAGCCAATTGTTCGATGATTGCAGGATCAATCCCGGTCGTGTGGGCCACATCGGTCGGTGAAAACTGTTTTACTCGTTCGGCCAGAGGTTCAAAGCCTTCCGCGTATCGACTCACAAAGTCATGGTCCACCAGATCGTCGCGAATAATGACATGCATCATCGCCAGCATCAGTGCCGCGTCGCTGGCAGGCTTCGGTGCGATATGCCAATCCGCTTGCTCAGCAGTCCGCGTCTTGATCGGGTCGATCACCACGATCTTGGCACCACGTTTTCTGGCCTCGACGATCACCGGCCACAAGTGGAGGTTCGTGACGATCGTGTTGGTGCCCCATAAAATGATGAAGCGGCTGTGGACTATCTCTTCGGGATCGACACCAAAAGATTTGCCGTTGGTTTCTGCCAAGCCGATCCCGGGGACTTCGCCACAGATAGCGCGTTCGAGTCGCGAACATCCCATCACTCCCAACAACCGGCGATCCAGCGAAGCCATTTGAATTAGACCCTGGTTCCCCGCCGAACTGTAAGGGACAATCGCTTCGGCTCCGGATTCATCAATGATTCGATTCCAGTGGCTGGCCACGTCAGTTAAGGCCTCGGTCCAAGATACGGGTTCGAACTCCCCTGCCCCCTTGGGCCCCGTTCTTTTTAATGGAGTCAAAACGCGATGCGGATGATAGACGCGATCGAGATAGTGATTGACTTTGCCACACAGCGAACCGCGAGTGAAGGGGTGCTCGGGATTGCCATAAAGTTTTTGGGCCCGGCCCTCGGTGACCTCAACTACCCAAGAACACGTGTCGGGACAATCGTGAGCGCAGGCACCGCGGATGATGTTCAAGGAGGGGGATGGCTGATTCATATCGTCCTTCAAAAAACGTTGACTTTGGAATTCTATTACACATCAGCCGGGCTCGGTCACCACTGCTTTGACCGATTCCCGAGATAGCCATTTCGCCTCCGCCCGATGTCAGCTGATCCCACCCAAGCCGCTATGCATTGTAAAACGTCGGGGCGTATCGTTGTGGGGTGGCTGAGACTCAATGTGTCTGGGCTTCGCTGCTAGGCTTTTCAGGCAATTGGCCTCACAACTTTCCCTGACCCAGTCCAATCCCGGTCGATATTGTTTTCAGCCACGTCGCACAGTCGAACTGGCGGAGGTCGATCTGCTGGGGCCGCCACGTTAATTGTATATCAATGCTGGTGCTAGCGAAGGATGACTGTTTTGCTGAGGAATCTGGTAAAGGAGTCAAAATGCGTATGGAGAGTCAGTTTTTCGCATGAAGAGGATTCTCGCCTGACGAATAAATAAGTTACGGAAAAGTGTCGCCTGGGGTGGGATGATCCTAACTAGGTTGAGCACATCGACGTTCTCACGCAGCAGTGAAACGACAACGATGGGGAACTTTTCCATGTGCCCAGTAATCAATCTTGATGCCAACAATTATTAGCCGAATCGGGCACCGTTTCTGGATGGGCAGCGTGAACTGCACGCTGGATTGATGTGCAATTGATCACCTTACTTCGACTGGCCAACAGCAAGTCGACCATGGAGGCACGGCAATGAGAATTCCGATTAGTCTTTGTATCATATTCGGGACGTTCTTCTC
>JBGSIY010000479.1:0-5028 GCA_041742275.1 Pirellulaceae bacterium
GCAGCTACTCGCCGAACTGCCTAACCAATGGCCCGTTCCTGAAAACGATCTCGACACCCCCCCGACGGCGACTGAAGATCAACGCCAATCCCGTTTGCAAACAGCCTTTGAGTCTTGGCTAACCGACGCTCGTCAAAATTCGGTTGAATGGAAACGACTCATCCCCGCAGCGGCGACATCGCAAACGTTGATGCTTTCGTTGGAATCGGAAGGTTCGATTTTTGTTACGGGAGATATCACCAAAGATGACACCTACGAACTTCAGTTTGCACAGGTTCCAGCGGGAACGTCTGCCATCCGCCTGGAGGCTTTGCCCGATGAACGACTCCCCGGTCGAGGCCCTGGTATGACCTATTTCGAAGGTCCTCTAGGTGATTTTTTCCTGGGCGAATTCCAAATACACCAGAAGACAGATCGTGAATCGCTGCCAATTAAAATCCGCTCGGCCTCGGAAAGTTACGCTCACAATCATTTTGGAAACGCGACGGTTTCGGCCCAATTGGCCCTGGATGAAAATCCCGAAACCGGCTGGTCGTGTGCCGGTCGCTTCGGCGAGCGGCATGTGGCCGTCTTTTATTTGGCCGAACCACTGTCAGAGGTTACTGACCTCGTTATCACCATGCGATTTGGACGTCATTACCCTTGTTCGTTGGGTAAGTTCCGTATCTCGATAACCAACAGCAATACCTCTCCCCAGGCACTGGCCTATTCGCCAGCAGTGGAGAATCTACTAGCCCGACCTGCCGATCAAACAAATCTCGAGGAACGAGAGGTTTTGTTGCAAACGTTTTTGATGCAGGCTACCGAATTACAAGAACCTGTCGCCAAGATCCGCGACTTGCAACGACCGTTGCCAACTTCGAGAACACTAATCTTCCGCGAACGCCCGGCTCACCATCCCCGTCCGACGTTCCGGCATCATCGCGGCGAGTTCCTGCAACCACGCGAAGCTGTCACGGCCGACGTGCCGAGCTTCTTGCCGCCTTTGTCTGACACCGACGCCCCGGCCAATCGCTTGGCGTTGGCGCGGTGGCTGGTCGATCCTCAACATCCCTTGACGGCGCGGGTCCAAGTCAACCGAATTTGGGGAACTTTGTTCGGGCAAGGCCTTGTCAGGACGGTCAGTGATTTTGGTATCCAAGGTGCATCGCCCTCCCACCCCGAATTGTTAGATTGGCTGGCGGTCGATTTCCACGAACAAGGGCTTTCGTTCAAGCGATTGATTCGCCAATTAGTGACCAGCGCGACCTACCGCCAGTCTTCGGCGACGACTTCGGAACAACGACAAACGGATCCCAGCAACCGCTGGTTGGGCAGAGCCAACCGCCTGCGACTCGACGCAGAACAGATTCGCGATGCTCTTCTCACCGCCTCGGGGTTGCTGGAACCCCGGTTGTTCGGCCCCCCAGTATTTCCGCCCCAACCCGAGGGTGCCACGGAAACAGCTTATGGAGGTTCCCATTGGAATACCAGCACAGGCAGTGATCGATTTCGACGAGGCATTTACACCTTTCGAAAACGTACGGCTCCCTACGCGATGTTCAGTACCTTCGATGCGCCCTCGGGCGAATTCTGTCTGGGCCAACGCGAGATGTCGAATACACCCCTTCAATCGTTGACACTTCTCAACGATCGCGTCGTGATGGAGGCCGCTATTCATCTGGGAACGCAGATTCAAACTCTGGAGGCCTCCGACGAACAACGTGTGCAAAACCTCTTCCAGCGCATCCTCAGTCGAGAGGGTCGCCCCGAAGAAATCGAACTTGTGTTGCAATTCCGAACGGTGCAAACAGAACGTTTGGCATCCGGCGACATATCGGCAGAGCAACTTTTGGGTGACGCCGCCCCTGCCATCGCGAAAACAACGCCGGCAAATTCTGAGTCCGCAACGAATCAACCCGATGCAAACATTATCGACCCCATTGTTCTGGCCAAACAACTTGACCTCGCGGCCTGGACCTTGACGGCTCGCGCCCTGCTCAACTTGGACGAAGCCATCACGCGGAACTAAATTGCGATTTCAATTCCTTTTACGAAGGCATTTCCTTTATGAACTGTCAGACTCATCATTCTCAGCTTCGCGGTACCACGGCAGCTCGCCGTTGGTTCCTGGAACAATGCGGCATCGGTTTGGGAAAAATCGGTTTGGGGACCTTAGCGGCCCACGGCCTGACTCGATCGGCGTTTGCTGGTGCCAGCCACCCGAGCGTGGCGCCATCGATTTCCCCACAGGGACCCGCCCGTAGTAAGCTGGCCAGTTTTGGGAAGGCCAAGGCCGTAATTCACCTGTTTATGGCTGGTGCTCCATCACATCTGGAACTTTTTGATTTCAAACCGCAGTTGAAAAAATTCGACGGGCAACCGTTACCTCCGTCTGTCATCGGTGACCAACGTTACGCATTTATTCGTTCCGACGCCGCCGTCATGGCCCCCCAATTTCCCTTCCAACGATATGGCAAATGCCAAATGGAACTGGGTCAAACATTGCCCCATTTGGGCAAGATCGCTGATGAACTCTGTTTGATTAGATCGGTGAAAACGGACCAATTCAATCATGCACCGGCTCAGATCTTCTTCAATACAGGGTTCTCCCAACCGGGTCGGGCCAGCATGGGATCCTGGGTCACTTACGCTCTAGGGGCGGAGACATCGGACCTACCGGCATTTGTTGTAATGAGCACGGGGGCAGGCATTAGCGGCGGTTCGGCAAATTGGTCCAGCGGTTTTCTACCCACTCGGTTCACAGGTGTTCGCCTGAGGAACCAAGGTGACTTGATTTTAAATTTGGCCAACCCACCTGGAATCGACAACAAACTGCAACGCGACACTCTGGAACTCGTTCAAAACCTAAATCAACAACAATTTCAACAATGGGGCGATCCCGAAATTGAAACACGAATGAGCGCTTATGAAATGGCCCATCGACTGCAGTCCAGTGCTCCGGACCTGATGGACTTGGCCAGCGAATCGCAGGAAACTCTGAACTTGTACGGCTGCGAGCCCGGCAAGCCTTCGTTTGCCCGCGCGTGTTTGATTGCCCGTCGCATGGTGGAGCGAGGCGTCCGCTTTATCAACATCTACCATGAGGGCTGGGATGCCCATAGCGATGTCGTCGGCAACCATCGCGGACACTGCCTGGCGACAGACCAAGGCAGTGCGGCTCTGATTCAGGACCTCCGTCGATGCGGATTGCTCGATTCTACATTGGTCGTTTGGGGCGGAGAATTTGGCCGGACTCCTATGGTCGAGAGCAACGCGGCTCTCGGGCGCAGTTTGGGCCGCGACCATCACCCTCAAGCTTTCTCGATGCTGATGGCAGGTGGGGGAGTGAAGGCCGGTTATGTCCACGGAGCCACTGACGAATTTGGTTTTCATATCACAGAAAACCCGGTTCACGTGCATGATCTCCAAGCAACGATCCTGCATTGCTTGGGACTCGATCACCAAACGTTGACCTTTCCGTTTCAAGGTCTCGATATGCGTTTGACCGGAGTCGAAGAACATCATCCCGTGTTGGATGTGTTGCATTAATTCTAAATTCCGTAGTTTTTGATCGACTTGATGATCTTGCAGAATTTCGCAGATTTAAAAATGACCGCGTTCGTTAAGCCGACCGATAACCTGGAAAACATGGAAAAGTTTGAAACTTTGGACTCCAACATGCGGACAGTCACTCCCCAAATCGACGCCTATCCGCCGCGCGAAATTGCCCAGCGAGCAGAACAATTGGGGATCGCCAAGGCCAAGTTGGAATGGATGACGCTCCTTCCTCTCGCCATCCTGGCCGGGGCCTTTATTTCTATGGGCGCACTCTTCTTTCTGGTGGTGGTCACTCAATCGGAATTGGGATTTGGTATCACACGATTGGTGGGCGGCCTCGCCTTCAGCCTGGGCCTCATCCTAGTGGTTATCGCCGGGGCGGAACTGTTTACCGGCAATAATCTAATCGCTATGGCTTGGGCCAGTCGGCAAATCAGCACAACAGACGTATTGAGAAACTGGACTTGGGTCTATCTGGGAAATGTGATCGGTTGCTTGATCACCGTGGGTCTGGCCATCGCCGCCGGTGTCCCGCAATTAGGAGAGGGCGCTGTGGGGACAACGGCAATCAACGTCGCTATCGCCAAATCGCAACTGGGTTTTGCCGAAGTGTTTGCTCGAGGGATTCTCTGCAACGCGTTGGTTTGTATGGCTGTCTGGCTGGCATTGGGAGGAAGAAGTGTCACCGACAAGATCCTCGCCATCATCTTCCCAGTCACAGCGTTTGTCACCTTGGGTTTGGAACATTCGATCGCCAACTGGTTTTTTCTGCCCTTGGGAATGGCTATCGATCCAAGTCAAACGATTTTGTTAGGGTCCGTCGCCAGCAATTTATTGGCATCAACGCTGGGCAATGTTCTGGGTGGAACTTGCCTGGTTGCCGGCGTCTATTGGTTGGCTTACCTGCGAAATCCTCAGGCTAACTCATAATCACTTAATGGCATTCCACTTGCCAAACTCCTCAACATTGGCTGATCTCGACGAAGGCAAAGAATGCGGCAATGCTAGGCTGCAAGTGTGTACAGCCACGCCAGCGCGGAGTTACAGCGTCGCCGTCACACAGGGTCACTCCACAATCAACTCACCATTCATCACCATCCAATGGCCTGGGAACGTACACAAAAAGGGATAACGTCCTGGGGTAGTCGGCGCTGTAAAATAAATGGTTGCCGTTCCCCCCGCCTCCACAATGTTGGTGTAGCAAATCACGTCCTCCGATTCGGGAACATATTGTTTAAGATACGCCATCGGGTCGGCGATCATGCGGTTGGTCTTATCGCCCACGCGCTCCAAAGCTTGGCTTTGTATCAACACCCAATTGTGTGGGATCGCATCAGGATTTGAGAAAACGACTTGCAAAATTTCTCCCGCCCGAGCTCTCAATTGCCTGGGTTCAAACGTCAAGTTCTTTCCTGCTACGACCTTGATTTCACGAGCATCAACGATCGGCTCACTCCACGGATTCGGTAAACTCTCGCTGAGTAAATT
>JBGSIY010000480.1:0-2558 GCA_041742275.1 Pirellulaceae bacterium
CGTTTCACGTGATTCTCGATACTGAGTTGAAATCCAGCTTGTTTCAAGCCTGCCCGGTGACCGACTTTCCGTTTATGATGTTAGTGGATCGCGCTGGCAACGTCGTCGATGTCAACGTGTCGCAGCAAGAATTATTGCTCCAAGCGGAAGGTCTCATGTTTCAAAATTAGTCCGGCCATTTTGGGTGGCACGGCATTTCAGTGAGAAGTCATCGCAGGCGACCTGCCGGCGTTTCGTTGGCAATTTGTTCGATGGCCTTGTGAGTAGCCCCCTCGATGGCTTCTTGCCACGACTGAGAATTTGCTGGCGAAAATTCTGCGGAATTATACGCAAAGATAATACCGCGTGAACTGTTGATCACGGCCCCTAAGCCGTCGTTGTCAAAAGCTCCCGCAACATCACTTGCTGTTCCACCTTGAGCTCCAAAACCGGGAACAAGAAATAGCGTGTGAGGCATGATCGCTCGCAGTTCATGTAACTGCTGAGGATAGGTCGCTCCCACCACGGCGCCTGCAATACCGTAGCCAGTTTGTCCAACCGTTTCCAGAGAAAGCGATTCGACATGCCGCGCGATCTGGCCATACAAGGTTTCGCCATTGGCAACTTGTTCTTGTAAATCTCGACTCCCGGGATTCGACGTCTTGGTCAAGATAAACAAACCGGCGGCATTGCTCTTCGCTGTTTTCACGAAAGGCATCAAAGTATCAAAGCCCATCCAGGGATTGATAGTCAATGCGTCCGCCCCCCAAGGACTCAACGGCTTACGACCTAAATAAGCCGCCGCATAGGCCTCGGCGGTCGAACCAATATCGTTGCGTTTGCCGTCGAGAATTACCATAAGTTGTCGCGATTGAGCGTAGTCGATGACTCGAGCCAGAGCGAACATTCCCGCGGGCCCCAACTCTTCGAAAAAAGCCATCTGCGGCTTGATCGCTGGCACCGTTCCGGCAACAACATCAATGATCCCTTTGGAAAAAATTTCATAGGCCTGAGCTTGAGCCTCCCAGGGATCTCGCCCACTGGCTGAATACTCCGTTCGAATTGAAAGGGGGAGTTGATCCATTCGCGGATCGATGCCGACAATCAAAGGGGTACGTGTTAATTTGATATTCGCGATCAAGGCATCCGCAAATTGCATCTGTTCATTCACTTACAATGGGGGTCTCTGAAAATATCTGAGCGACAACTCGATTCACTTTGTAATTCGGTTTCAGCTCGCCAAGGTCAACTTAAAATGTGTGCTGGAATTTTAGACTGAAGTTTAACAAACAAATCTCCGTTGCACAGCATTGCCGAACAGTCCGACGATGGCGAAATGTTTTGGACTGCGGTTCCGGTTCACTAACGTTTTAGGGAAGGAATGCTGGATTGTTACGACGGATGATGGGCGAGAGGGAGTTGGCTTGATCGGCCCGGTCGAAAATTCGGAGTGGAGGCAAGGGGCCCGATTTTCTACCTGTCACAACGCGTCTGGAGGGCGGGTTGGGGATGTTGCTCGAACTCAATCGCGTCGGTGGACAGCGGAAACCCACTGGATTTAAATTTCTCGGCACATCTTGCTGTATGACACCCCATGCCGATCGACAGTATCCCAGTCGATCCGAATTCTTGATACTCGAGCTCGAGCTCGTATTGGCAGCTCCGAGCGAGCCTAGGATTTCAGCAAACGAGTTGGTGGTAACTGCTGAGAAGTCGCTAACTAAGCCCTTGTTTTACCGATATCGGCGACGGATTTCCGCTTGATCCAGCCTGGGCGTCTCAGAACTAATCCCACAACCTATTAGCCGTGGGGCATTGACCCCTGGTTTATTCGGTCGAACCGACTGCTAGTGCGTTTCGGCTGATGATTCCGATCCGTTTTGGGAAAGGCTTTCAGCACCGAATCGGACGAATTCTCACGCTTACTGGCGTTCCTTGGCCTCCCTTCAAATTTGTCGATCAACGCCGCTGGGGCGGATTGGGTTGTGGTCTTTGCCTCTGGCCCGCCTATGACTATACTTAGGAATTGTCCGAGTGGGGAACGGCTGTGTCCACTGCGAATTTTGTGTCTTGGAAGCTTGCCTATAGTGGCATCCTCCCTGACGGAGTTCCTGCTGAAACACAGAAATCCGACCGCTCGTTTCATTGTTGTGAGATCCATGCCACGATCTATCCACTTAAACGGGGATGGGATCAGAGCATGAAAAAACATGTAGTGTCCGCAGGGTATTCGATTCGAAAGAAGAGACCTGAGAGCACGGTATTGCAGCATGTTTTCAAACGGATTTCAGAGCAAACGGACATCAAAGTAAATGTTTCAGGGATCATTGCTTCAGGGTAATTAAAACACCTGAGGCAACCAACTCGGGGCGTAGCGCAGCCTGGCTAGCGCGCTACACTGGGGGTGTAGAGGTCGCAGGTTCAAATCCTGTCGCCCCGACTTGAAATCAAAACAGCTCGTCTCATTCATTTGCGACGAGCTGTTTCTCGTTAGGTGGCAGTAGTTTGCGTTCATTCTGCAGTTCCGCATGTCCAGTTCAAATATCCGGCCATTTTCGAGATGGCAATTTTAATATTTC
>JBGSIY010000481.1:0-8492 GCA_041742275.1 Pirellulaceae bacterium
CTCCCTTCTCCCTTGGTACCCCAGGGGAGAAGGGCTGGGGATGAGGGGTCGCGCTACACAAAGACGGGTGGCACCATTTCCCCAAAACCACACCTAGCTCCCTTCTCCCTTGGTACTCCAGGGGAGAAGGGCTGGGGATGAGGGGTCGCGTTGCACAAAGGCGGGTCGCGCTACACAAAGGCGGGTGGCAGCAAGAAGTGTTTTAAGAAAATAAAAAAAGGCCACTGAGTAGATATCTACCCAATGGCCCGTTTCGTTTTTCAAATCTCAACTATCTAAAGACATTCGCTCCGACGACAGATACAAAGTGAATCTTGCAGGCGATTTTTTTTGAGGTCAAACTCGATGTTAAACACTAGCTTTGGTTCTCGACTCGCGAATTCCCCGGCTGAGAATATCGCGGAGCATGGGAGAATAGTCTTCAAATTTGGCCACATCCGGCGAGCCCGCCGAATATTGATAAATGGCGTCCCGAGGTTTTTTACCAAGGGCGATCAACGTGGAGCTGATGGTCGTCGATTCCGGTTTTCGCATCACCATGCTGGGCCGACCGGGAATGCTGGGACCCCGAGCGAAGACCTTGCTGGCAACCGCTAAAAACTTGATGGGGGAATCGAGGTTCTGCAAGGTCAACAGGCGATGAGCCATGGCGACACGCTCCTCATTCGGATCGTCAAAATCATAAGACCCGACGATGGTTAGACCATCAATCAGTTCGCTACATTCGACTTCATTTCCGCCATTGACGACCCAACCCGAATCAGCATCGGCGATGACAATATCAACTCCGTGATGCTGCCCCAGAGACAGCGAGTCCATTGCCATGGTCATCGCCCTTCGAGCCGAGCTGGCCTTCAACAACTGACGACATAAAACCGCACGGGATTGCGGGTTCACTGGGTCAAAACTCTTCCTCCGCGAAACCCAACCGACTACCAACCCATTCTGATTAACCCCCAAATTGGTTCCTGTTGATCCTGGGTCCAATCCTGCCAAAACGCGAGGCTTGCCAGATTGAATCGAAGGTACGCTAGTACTAGTTCCAAACTTGGCGTCGTGGTTATAAGCCACTAAAACCGGTGATTCTGGAACTAGATGATATAAAATTGCCATCAGGCTCATGATGCGTCTATCTTCCTTCCTAGTTTAAACTCGTAATTAAAATCCATCGATTTTTAACGAACGAAATACGGTTCTCCAATCGATCTGGCCTAGATTTAAATCGATGGCCAATGGCTCAAGCCCGAGTCTGTTCCTGACAGCGGACTCAATACCCGAAATCGAGAAGCCATTCCATTTGTCGTTTTGACTTTAACTGGGTTTTTCTCATCCCTAAGATCGCCCGTCAAAACGAATGAGGACTTCACACGTCAGCCGTTCGACGTTTTCGGAAAACCATTCGAAAAGAACAATTTATCCGATTCCTCGCGAAAAAACACCCTCTTTCGGGGGGAGTGATTAAATCGATGGTTTTCAACAGGTTTTCCACATGTTTTTCAGGTTTATTTTGCAGAAATTTTCACAAACGAGTCGTCGATCACCGGTCTTTTAGGGGTAGAAAACAGGCGTGGCACCTTGTCAGGGGGCATCGAGGGGCTCTTTATTTCCCATCGACAAGATCCTTAAAACAGGGCGCGTGACGGGTTGGCAAACCGAATTTCAATGAGAATGCACGACAGGAATCAAAATCTTGCATTTCAAAATAGAGGTCAGTCGTTTATATTCCGGATAAAGCCGTGTTCTTCGGTGGTTCCTTCAATCGAACCCAATTTTGGAAAATTACGAAATGTCGACTACCTTACCCGATTCACAAATCATGAAGCGAATGGGACGGAGCAGCATCTTGGGTTTAAAAATCGCCGGTACGGGGATTGGAATTCCCGAGAAACCGGTGACTAATGCCGACTTGCAGTCACTGGGCTTTGATGCTGATTGGATTTTACAGAGAACGGGCATTGAGTCCCGCTTTCATGCTCCTGAAGAAGTTTCAACTTCCGATTTAGCGACGGATGCCGCAAGAAATTGTTTAAAAGCCGCCAACGTCGATGCCAGCGCCGTCGATTTGATCATTGTCGCCACAATGACGCCAGATCACTTCACTCCCTCAACATCCTGTTTGGTACAGGCGAATTTGGGGGCGGTGTGTGGAGCCTTTGATATGAACGCCGCCTGTTCTGGATTTATGTTCGGACTGGTCACAGCGTCGCAATTCATCCAATCAGGTCAATATCGCAATATTTTGTTGATCTGCGCTGAGAAGATGACAATGGTTGTCGACCCCCAAGACTTGAAAACTTTTCCCTTGTTTGGTGACGGTGCCGCTGCCGTTTTGATTTCGCAGGTTCTTGAGGGTGACTCTCCTGCCCCCAGCGGAATCCTGGCGTACGCTTTGGGTTCCCAAGGAGAATTAGGGCATACCCTGATGGTTCCTTGCGGCGGCTCACGCTATCCCGCGACAGTTGAGCGTCTGGCCGATCGCAGTCAATTTCTGAAAATGGAGGGCCGTACCGTCTTCAAATGGGCCGTGCGGCTGATTCCCGATGTTATCGAACATTTACTTCAGGATGCGCAACTCCGCCGTGAAGATATTGACTTGTTCGTATTTCACCAAGCGAACCGGCGCATCATTGACGCCGCGACCGAAGCTGCAGGACTCGACCCCAATCGCGTCTTTGTCAACGTCGACCGTTATGGAAATACCTCTGCAGCCAGCATTCCCATTTGCTTGCATGAGGCTGCTGCTCAAGGCCTGATTCGCCCTGGCAGCAAAATCTTTATGGCCGGTTTTGGTTCAGGACTGACTTGGGGCGGTTGCATTTTTCAATGGTAACCAACAGGCAGCAGTTGCCTCACTCCGCCGTAGCCAGCCCTGCGTTCCGCGAGGCGCGTTACGTGAAAGGACATGAGGCCGAGTAATAACAAAAATTGGCAGGCCAGCCAATATTTATGGTTATTTGAAACCCTCACGCTATCGAAAACCACTTCATCGAACGCGAATCCAACTTCTCGTTTTTGACGTCAAGTATCATCCGGATTTTTATTGTCGCCTTTCGAACTGCGACAACCAAGCTGCGACAACCAAGCTGCGACAACCGAATTGCGATAGCCTTGGCGATTTATATCGCGCCGCATCTTTTGGAACCGTTTCGGTGACAACTAATCTAAAATAAATGGCTTATCAACAGCCTTGTCTTCATAGAGGGGGGCGTAACGGTAGTAGACTTCCAGGGTCATCGCGGCCATGGCTGTGCAATACAATCTCCCTCCGGACTTAGCTCCTAGATCTCCATCCGGAAAATACCAACTTCCCCGTTCAGCCCCGACGGTATCTTGGGCTTTGACCAAATAGTCGCGCATCTCTTCGTTCCATTTTTTCCACTCGTCACCGCCGTATTGTTTCAGGACCTGAGTGGCGTAATAGTTGTAATACATGTCGGCGCTTTTGGGTCGTTCGCGAGTTCCCAAATAGGGGCCGCGCTCGGCCAACCAGGCCACACCCTCGGCCAAGGGGGGGAACTCGCGTCCCCAGCCCATGTACATGCGGCACAGCAGACCGATCGCAGTTCGGCCTTTGTTTCGCCCATGCACTTCACTGGGACGCTCGGTATATCCGTAATGAGCACCGCTGTTGATCGAAACACGATCCAAAAAACGCTCCGCCTTCTTTAAAACATCGGGGTCGACTGTGAGGCCGCCAAGCCAACCGCTTTTGAGTGCCATGATTTGCCATCCGACAGCCGAAGTATCCCCTGGCTCCTTCGGTTCATACCGCCATCCCCCACCGCCATGCTGGGCATATTTTATGTAATCCAGGCTCCCTTGGGCCGCTTCCCGCAACCAACTATCTTGGGTCATTCCATAGGCTTCGCACAGTACGATACTGCAAATTCCATGGGAATACATTTCATCGGCGTAGCCGCCTGTGTAAAACGAAAAACCGCCGTTAGCTCGCTTGCCGCGTTGGTTGATTAAATAATCGAGCCCTTTTTGGACGTTGTCCCGATATTGACCATTCTTGTGGGTTTCGCCGCTGCCCAAAAACGCCATCAACGCCAGTCCTGTTGCCGCAGCACGAGCGGCCGTTAGGGTCCCGGGGTCCTTCCGCGAGCGAGCGCCCGAGCCGATGGTATGATCAAAATTCCAGCTACCATCTTCCAATTGATGTTTGGCTAACCACTCGAGTGCCAGGGCGACCGATTCCTCACTTTCGGGTGTCGCTCCATACGCCTTGGCCAAAGCCTTGCGCGTCTCGCCCGCTCGACTGCCCGTTTCACCGTCTCCACTGACTCCCCCAGAAATCGGTCCAATGGGACTAGCATCCATGGTGGACATCATCTCCGTGAGGTTGCTCATGGGTTCCGTCGTGTCCAGCAAAGTTGGTGACATGTCGACGATGGGAGGAGCCGAATCCAATTCCGGTACTTCCAAGGAACTGAGATCGACATCCATTTCGATTGAATCAAAATTCACGTCAATCGAATCGAGTTGTTCCCCCGACACCGTCGAGGCCTCAAAACTTACCACCGGGTCCGAAGGAGTCTGCATCACCCAAATGGCAAAAATGACCAACAAGGCGACATGGGTCACAAAGCTGACAGTCCAGCTCGGCACCAAATTGAACAACAAAAATCGTTGTGAGCTGGATGTTTCGCCGATCGATTCGTTCTCAGTTTCTTCCGTACCCGAGGTCATCACGCCCCCGGACGGCCCCCCAACGAGAGGATCATTCTCAAGACCATTTTTTTTGCCTATCATGATTTTCCTCTCGCTATGTTCCGTCCCGATTTTTTGGGTTCCGCTACCATCTCGTCGATTCCTTTTCCGGTTCTGCTTGAAAGCAACCGCGATTAGGCCGAGAACATCGCGGGAGACCTCATTCACTATAGCCCCTCATTCACTATAGCCTTGGAGGCATCCACTATTAAACCTTGGAGGCATCCACCGATGAGAAATCCGGGACAAAGGGCCGTTTTTCAGGGAACCCCACCAGTGCCCCTGCCGACGAACAGGAAGATATCCTTCATTTTAGAGACGATCGCATCCAATGGAAGCCGCACTGGCCCCAGATGAAGACAGGATTCCGGTGTTTGTGGGCGAATTGGGATGCCTTGCCAATGATTGTTATCGGAAAATCTAGCTGAGTAACGTTGGCCTCCCGCCTTATTCATCTAGACAGTCCAGCAAATTAACGCGACGATTGTGCGGATCATAACATTTTTCCCTATCGATTGGCTTAATGACCGCGAGCGATCCGTCGGCGCTCCGAAACAACATGCAGCAATTCAATACCTTTGCCGAAATGCAACTTCAAGTCCGGAACTGGAAACGAAGCGGGGCGACTATTGGCGTTGTCCCGACGATGGGGGCTTTGCATGCCGGCCATTTGAGTTTGATCGAAATCGCTCAAAAACAAGTCGACCGAGTGATCGCCACTATTTTTGTAAATCCGACGCAATTCGCGCCCCAAGAGGACCTAGGGCAGTACCCTCGAACATTGGCCGATGATTTAAAGCAGCTTCGAACATTGGGAACTGACGCCGTATTTGTTCCAGCCAACGAAGAAGTTTATCCCCCTGACTTTTCGACTTTTGTCGATCCCCCGCGGGTCTCGTTAGAATGGGAAGGTGCGATTCGCCCCATCCATTTCCGCGGCGTCGCTACCGTGGTGCTGAAGTTGCTCAATGGTACCCAAGCCGACTTGGCCGTCTTTGGACAAAAAGATTTTCAGCAGGCCGCGGTGATCAAGGCCATGGTTCGCGACCTTAATCACCCATGCGAGATCTTGGTCGCGCCGATCTTTCGTGAGCCTAGTGGTCTGGCGATGAGTTCGCGCAATCGCTATCTCTCGTCAGTAGAGCGGACTCGTGCCGGAGCCATTTATCAGGCAATTTTGGCAGCACGAGCCAAGTTTTCGGAGCACCCGTCGGGCACGTTGTCGGCCGATGAGCTCGAAACGTTAATGCGCGAACACCTCCGGGCCGGGGGCATCACGGATATTGATTATATCGCGCTGGTGGATCCGGACTCACTGCAACGATTGGATTGCCTAACGAACCCGACAGCGGTCTTGGTCGCCGTTCGCGTTGGTTCGACAAGATTAATTGACAACGATATTCTTTCGCTTTAAACCAAAAACATTTCTTTTGCTCAGCGACGTTTTGCTGACCCAGTACAAACAGCATGAAACAAACACTATTTATTATCCCCCAAGACTGGTTTCAGACCTGGATCATTGGTCTGTGGCTGCTCGTTGGCATCATTATCGTTTTCGCGAAGTCGCGAGGGACGGGACTCGTTCCGTTTCTCAGAGATTTTTTGCCTGTCTTTTTAATTGGCGGAGCCCTGATCTATTTTGTCCTGCCGCGGGCCTCGATTCCCGTTGTTAACTTGGCGGACCCCGCTGGTGAATACATCCCGGGAGGATTAGCCATTCGCGGTTATGGCGTGTTTCTCATGCTGGCCATTTTGTCTTCCCTGGCCTTGGTCGCTGTTCGCTGTCGCCAGGAAAAGATCAACGTGGACCAGGCGTTAACACTGTGCTTTGTTATGATTATCACAGGCTTAATTGGCGCTCGGCTTTTTTATGTCGTTCAAAAATGGGAAGAGTTTCGTTCCGGACCGTTAACGGCCATCTTGGACATGACACAAGGCGGGCTGGTGGTTTATGGCAGCTTGATTGGCGGGTTGGTCGGAGCCTTTGTTTATTTCTGGATCAGCAAATTGCCCGTCCGCGCCACTCTCGATGTCTTGGCTCCCGCCATGGCCTTGGGTTTAGCAATTGGTCGGCTCGGCTGCCTAATGAATGGTTGTTGTTATGGTGGACAATGCAGTGACACATTTCCACTAGGGATTTCGTTTCCTGCGGGTTCGCCTCCCTACATGCGGCAGATTGAGGACGGGTCACTATTGGGGATTCAGTCAGGAACTCTGTACGACAGCAAGCAAGAGTTTCCTGTTCAGGTCAAAGAGGTTCGGCCGGGCTCGCCGGCGGTGGGGACCCCCCTTTCCACCGGTGATCAATTGGCGATCTTTGCACCGGATGCGTTGAGACTTCAGGCCCTGAAAGAACACGGATTGGATTTTCCCCTGTCGGTGATCGTCGTTCCCGAAAGCACGCGGGAACCGGTCGAA
Organism: Pirellulaceae bacterium; assembly: GCA_041742275.1. GTDB lineage: Bacteria > Planctomycetota > Planctomycetia > Pirellulales > Pirellulaceae > BJ22. Next base: position 7,132 of record JBGSIY010000481.1, read on the forward strand.
ATTCCCGCCCAGTCGCTGCCCAGTCGATCATTGAAGATCCATCCCACGCAGATCTACGCGGCCGTGAATGCCTTTTTATTGTGCGGACTATTGTACTTCTGGCATGCGATCCGAACGTTTGCGGGGCAGGTTTTTGCCCTGCTCATGATTCTTTATCCCATCAGCCGTTTTTTAGAAGAAATGATTCGGACCGATGAACAAGGCATGTTTGGGACTCAGTTTTCGATCGGACAGTGGGTCAGTTTGGCGACGATCGCCGTGGGGTTCGCTTTTTACATCGTTCTTTCTAACATCAAACAAAACAGCTCAACTCAGGAAGGTCAATGATTGACTTTCAGGGTAAAATAAGTTGATATTAAGGTTAAAGCCAATGGAAAATGGCTGAATGCGGGGTACATCGAATCGATTCGCCCCCCTACGGAACCTTTCAAACCGATAATACGTCCAATCCATGAATCAGCCGCAACCAACCGATATCGACCAGTTGGAGATTCAGGCCACTTTGGCTGGGGATCGTGATGCGTTTGGGCGATTGGTTCTGAAATACCAAAATCGATTGTTTCACAGCCTGCAAATTGTCTTGGGCTGCGAGACGGAAGCCTTGGACATTGCCCAAGACACTTTTGTGCAGGCTTTTCGAAAATTGGATTCATTTCGCGGTCAAAGTTTGTTTTATACGTGGCTCTTCCGAATCGGTCGAAACTTGGCGATCAGCCGACTTCGGACGAAACGGCATCATGCTTCGCTGAATACTCGCGATGGCTCGATTCTGGATCTTCCAGGGGAACCGTCGCCTCCTGGCCAACAAATCGAAACGGACGAATCCGTTCAACAAATCCATCAGGCTCTAGCTAGACTGAGCGAAGAACACCGTTCCATCATCGTGTTGAGGGAACTAGAAGGTTTTGATTACGAGGCCATTGCCGATATCCTTGAGGTCCCCGTGGGCACCGTGAGAAGCCGTTTGCATCGGGCTCGCTCGCAATTGAAAATGGAACTTGAGGCTCTTGGTGCCGCTCCAAATTAGTAGAAAGGAAAAATTAGCACGAAGTAAATGTCTATGGACAACTTGATATTCATTGCACGAGCAAAAATCAAAGCAAAAACAAGAATCATATTTCCATCAAGAATCAATGTACCAACACAACTATCCCCAAGTGAAAGAACGTTACGTCAGCCATTAAACAGCTCTCAAGTTGAATTTTATTTTTAAACGTATTCCCCCGGCAATGGCGATTTCCATTGTTTAAAGCATAGTCAGCCGATCATGTCTCAGTCATTTTCATCCGATTTCATCACCGCCTATATCGACGGACAACTGTCCGGCGAAGAGTTATTGCGCGCACCAAAATTAATGAGCG
>JBGSIY010000482.1:0-2938 GCA_041742275.1 Pirellulaceae bacterium
AGTTCGACTTGAAAAGTCTTTTCCTGACCGGGAGCGATTTCGCCGAGGGACGCACGCTCGCCACCGAGGGCCTCTGGCAACATGACAGTTACGTTTTCCGCCAGTCCGGTACCAGGGTTTCGTACGGTGACTTGGTATAAAGCCGTTTCGCCATACATGACTTCGTTAGGCCCTGCGATGTTCATTTCCAAACGTGGTTCCGTGACTTGGATTTTAGCGGAACCCGTACGAGGCTTCATCGACCAGTCGACCAAGAAATCAAAATGTTCGGCTTTGCTGGGGATCGCATCGACTGTCATGGTTTGAGCCGATCCGGCTGATAAACGATCGATGGTCCAACTGATTTCAGCACTTTTTTGTTGGTTAGCCATTTCACGACGGCCAATAGTGGTGCTTACATTTTCCAACTTAACCCATTGGGGTAGGTTGACCCTCACTTGTAAATTTTCTGCATCGCGTTCGGTCATATTGCGAATCACGACTTTGTATTGGGCCCGCTTTTGGACGCCAACAGTCGGAGGTCCAAACGCTTGGACTTCGATGGCGGGCATTGTCATTCCCAACAATGTGTTTTCGATTGCCTTAACAGAATTGAGTTTGGTTTCTGAACCGTCGGTGGCCGGTTGGCCGTTATTGGAAAACGACGTTGGAAGGACCGCACGTTCGGTATCAGGCCCCGGCAGTCGCTGAGGCATCATGCTGGGGATATCGTTGGCTGGTAATTGCGAAGCTCCCGTTTGGGGTGGCAGTTGCGTACTCGGTACCGCACCCATTTGGGTTTCGCCGAGTCGCTGTGCGACCGCGTTGTTGGGTGAAGACGCTGGCGGATTGGCGAGTGGGTTTGGAGTTGTGGCACCGGCCGCGGGAAGCTGGGGTAGGGTAGCTGGTGCGGCTTTGTTGACACCACCGGTAGCTGAAAATGACGACGGGTCGTTGCTCGACAACATTTGATCGCGAGCAATTTGGACTGATTGGGAATCCGGCAAAAGTTTTTGATTGCCTTTAAGAATGTCTGGAACTTGCACGGCTTCTTGTTTTTCTTGATTGAAGCTAGTGCGCTGCACGTTGCTTGGCTGATTGGTCGGTGTTTGCGTCCCCAAATTACGGACGCCGGAATCTGAAAGATTGTATTGAGACAATTCTCCCGCAGGGAGAGGCTGGGCAGTCGGTGCAACGTGCTGACTCGGCGGCACGGGACTGGATCTGCGTGATGGAGGCGTTTGACCTTGAACGACGCCGGAGATTAGGATTCCGGTTGACAAGGCAAGGACACCAAGCCATTTGGGGGTTAATTTCGCTAGCATTGTTTTCCTCGATATAAGAGACAACTTCTTCATCAATCGAATCGACTCTAACGATTAGGTAAGTTTAAACAATTTTGTCGATTGCATCGAATTTGTGGATAAACCGAGCGGGGTGCTAGCGAAATGTGTTGTTTGCACTTTGAGTTTCATTGCGGCAAACCGCGACTCCGTTTGGTGGGAAAAGGGTTCGGCCTGCAATGCTGCGTCTTAATTTTTGCCCAGGAGTGCTATTTTGCAGTTGGATGTGGTACGCATTCAACGGAAGCAGGACGCTACAACTGAAAGGTCGATTTTGCCCGTCGGACCTTGAGAAACTGTTATGTTGCAGGACGGGCAACTGTAATGATGATGTTGGTTCCATCCGAGGAGCGTCGCACGTCGACGCTGCCGGGTAATTGCATTGCTGGGGGCGGCCCTGGATGCACGTCCAGAATAAACCGGGCGAGCGTTTCCCAGTGTACGCGAGTCATTTCGCCTCGCGACCAGCCTTGACTCTCCCACAGGAAAACGAGGGCCGATTTGAGCGAATCGAAACTGAGCTTAGGGGCATGCTTCACGGAAAGTTCTGCCCTGTCGTCGCTTGAGCTGACAATAATTTTTTGCAGGTTGGCCTGGGAGTGGCGTTGCCTGAGTTCCCAGGTTTGAAGGGCATCGTCGCGAAAATGAAGCAAGCGAGTTCCGACTTCTGGCCCAAATCTACTTTCGATTAGAGGCAACAACTCGTTTCGAATAAAATTTCGCGAATAGCAAGAAGAACGATTGGAATCGTCGTTTCTGAAATCTTGGCCAATCGCTCGGAGGTAAGTCTGCAATTCGCCCCGAGAACAAGTCAGCAAAGGGCGGATCAAGCTGACGCCCTCGGCCAAACTCCTCACGCGAGGTAGACCTGTCAAGCCGCGGAGGGAAGTACCTCGGAAGAGTCGAAACAGCAGGGTTTCGATTTGATCATCGCGATGATGGGCAGTAAAAACGTAACGAGCCCCCGATTCTCGCGCCACTTTTTCGAAGTAAGAGTAGCGTTGATTCCGGAGGGAGTTTTCGCTGGAATGGTCTGGGCCTGCTGGGCTGCGAAAGTGTTTGCATGGGACGCCAAGGCGTTGCGCGAGTTGGACAACGAACCGCTCGTCCTGATCCGATTGGGGACCACGTAAGGCGTGGTTGAAATGGGTAACGATGATCGGGTTGGTAAAAGGCGAATATGTGCGCAAGTCGATCAAAAGTCGAAGGAGAGCCACGCTATCGGGGCCACCGGAAACGCCAACGACGATGGGGGCCGAACCACGCAGCGGGGCGGGCCAAGCCAAAGCGATTTTCTCCAACAAGGGGGAAGAACGCTTCTCTGGTTGGGGTTGTGTGGGATGGTTTTCAGCTGTGTTCATCTCTGATATGATAGCGGATCTCGTGCCGTGAGGCCGAGCTATTTAGTCGCAGGGTAAAATTGCCCGAAATGACTAGATGGGATAAAGCCAAGAAGACTTTTAAAATCGGCAACTACCGTAGTTTAAGAACCGGAGAGTATCCCAGAAGTTTCGATTGGCTTAAAAAGAATCAAAGATCAACGTTTCGAATTTTCAAACACCCGGTTTTCGGTCTGTTTACTATGTCCACCTTGCTAATCTCTTGGATCGTAATTG
>JBGSIY010000483.1:0-4212 GCA_041742275.1 Pirellulaceae bacterium
CCAGCAACGATCAGCTTGGTAGCAAACCACACCAAGAAAGAGAAGTACTTCAAAGGCCGCACGAATCGCTGAGTGCACTCCAAAAAGGGAGAACTCCTCCCTTGATTGTCCAACAAACTGGCAAGCCGAGAACTGCTGAAGTTGAGGAGTGTATCGCCACTGTCCGAGTGCCCACCAAGACAATTCATTGATCTTAGACCTGAGGTTGGGACCGTGTGCTTTGTCGTCTGCAAATGGAAGCAATTGTTGTCCATCTGGGTAATTAATTGTCGCGCGAGTTATACTTCCCCCCCACCATAGATCTTCAGTGAAATAGAGCATTGAGCCAATACGCGAAATCAGTCGAACAAACACGCGGGTTCTCGGCTCCCGCAGTAACAGCAACTCACCCAGTGCCTTTACCCAACGGATCGACTTCGAATCTCGCTTGTACTCGTCGGCTAAGTTCCTTCCAACGTCGCTAACTTGGTACCCCCCGTGAACTCGTTCCAACAGTCCGATTCCTCGTAAAGTGGTGCGGTTCTTTTTGAATTCAAGTCCGGGCAAACTCTTCGTTAAATTGTCTGCTGCCGAATGACCGCTTTTCGTGATTCTGTCAGTGCAACAGTGCTTTCCAAAATCTCGAGTTGACCGATATACAATGTTGGGGTCCGCTTTGGCCAAAATAGAGGGCCATGTCTGGATACGAGTACTGTCGTACCACAACACCAACTGCGGAAGGGTTATCTGAACTATTTCGCTCATGCTGAAATTGACTCCTTCCTAGACGCACTTGAGACCTCTTCCCAAAGTGTTATCAAAACTCTATGAGCATGGTCTCGAGCTTGTCGCTGTCCTCGAATTACTTCATTCATTAGCGACCCTCCATGGAGACGATCCAAAATAAAACCTGCGATCGTCAGAATCCATCGATCTGGCCGCCCGTCCACAACACCTGCGCTACTCAAGAGATAAATGGCCCGGGACCACGGACAGCCCTCAGTAGTGTATGGCGTTGATATTCCGGCAATTGACATTTCATGCGCAAGACGCGGTAGCACTTCTCCAATTGTCCCGAGTGTATGAAACCCTACTCGCGCCGAATCGCCGCCTGAGGATTGTGCTTGTTCTCTCGGACGATATAACACCTTTGTGTCTTCCCAATCCTTCAGACTCTCAAGGATTCGATTCTGGGGAAGCGCGAATGAAAGTGTTTCCTCACCGAGCTCACGATCGAGGCCTTCCAGAATAAACAGTTGCAATAGAAAACCGTAAAGAGGATGGCGTGCGAGTTGAAGCAAGGCTACATCTGCGTCGTGAGAATCGCTCCGACGCTTAGAAGCCGACGACAGCACTTCTACGCCAGGAAGTGGCAGCCAGCTAGGCGTATCCGAAACGGTGTCATTTGGCCATCGATCTGCCGTTCCTTCAATCGACGGTGGAACAAACAATGGGATCGACATCGTAGGACGCGATTCCCATGGGCAGTCCGAGGTAGATTGCGTCAAGATTTTAGAGTGCCTTGCGATCGCTGGCACTCGAGAGTCGACATCGCATGTCTCTGCAATCTGGCCAGAAGTTTTAGTGAACATCGCCACTGGCGCAACCAAGAACGCGACAGCACGTTTTCCTGTGCGTGACTCCCATCGCACAGGAAGACCAATTTCTTGCATTGCCTCGATTTCGGCGAGATCTGAATCTTGGAGGCTTATCCCTTCGCCATCGCCTGCAGCCCGAATTAATGAAGCAAGCAGCACTGGATTCGTCAGGCGGTCTGCCTGAATTACTTGGGGCTGCGAACAGATAGGGATATACAGATCTATCAATAGCTGAAACAAGTCTTGAACACCGCGATTGTCTCCCCAGAGACCGCGATTCCATTCGAGGTACGCGGCATTATGATTCGAGGCGATTGAATTTTCCCAGTCGTTCGAACTTAAATCTCGAGGTTTTTTGTTTATTCTTCTGGGCTCAGACTCAATCAGTTGGGCGAGTCTCGGTGCTATTGAATTGCACGGTCCGAAAAGTAGTTCTTCAAGTCGATTCCAGCGTTCTGCGATCGCAACTGCATGAACGACACTACAGAGACTCAAATCCAAATGCAGTCGATATTCAGGCAAACGAATTAGAGCGCGTCGAACCAGATCCGTTTGATCTTTTGCAGGAATAGCGGTTTCCAAATAATGCTGCGTCGGCCACATCCAAGGGTCGCCTGAGGGGCCATCGGCAACGGCCAAGGTCCTAAGTAGATCTGACTGCGACGATGGCACGACTGCGCCGCCGCGCGTCACCATGCGTTCGAGCACTATACCTAGTTCATGAGTATTTAGAGCAAAAGTCACTGATGCATCACTCCTGCACATTCACAGGACCAGATTTATAAGCTTCTACAATCTTGACTAGATCATTCTCGCCAGTAATCACTTCCTTATTCTGCTTTACGTCGAATCCGACGTTGTCAGCTACCGCCATGAAGACAGGCCCTTGCTCATCGCCAGGCTGCTTTTTCTGAAGATACAAGAAACTCGTCTTGGCACCTGCGCCTGAAAGCCGGAACGTCACCGGCGGTAAACTCACGACAGCTTTAACGATTGCTTTACCGCCGATAAATCTGCCTGTCTTCTCATCTTTCTTGCCCATGAGATACTCACGAACGTACCGATCGCCGGAATTGCAAAGGATACCATCAGGTAAAACGATCAAGAGGCGACCTCCGGGCTTGAGCAACTGAAGACAACGATCGATAAAGAGTACAGCTGGATCAATACTGTTCACTGTCTTCCATTTGCCCTTACTGTCTGGCTTAGCTCCAAGAGCAAGCTTTTCGCTCGACATGCCAGGTTCGCCTTCTGAGATGTCGGATTGGAAGTACTCGATTAATGGCTGGTTTTCTTCCGATTTGATGCCGCCTTTTTTGAATGGCGGATTCGTCAATATCAGGTCGTAACATTCAGGAGCAAACACATCCGAGTTCAAAGAGTTTTCGGTTCGGAATGCGCGAGCTCGCGGATCACCATGCAATGCCATGTTGATGCGAGCGAGTAAAACCATGTTTGGAGAACTGTCAGCCCCAACAAACCCTTCCGCGAAAATATCTCGGAGCAACTCGACTTGCTGAGCAGTAGACAGTCCGAGTAGCTTTTGTACGTGCTTTCGAACCTCGCGCATTGCAGTTACAAGAAACCCGGCTGAGCCGCAACATGGGTCGCACACGTGAAAACTAGGCTTACCGGTTTTGGGATTGCGCCGAGTAAGCTTACCGGCATCTTCTTTTGTGATATCGTAAAAGGCCATCTGCACCATTGCATCGCGAACCTGTTGAGGCGTTAGGTAGATCCCCATCCCACCTTTACTTTCAAACTTCGCACGAAGCATGACGTCGAAAGCTCGGCCAAGAATGTCGTCCTCGAGATTGGTTTCCTCGGGACTGGTCAATTCATGTCGATTCAGCATCTCGGTTATGCGAGCATACGTTGCAGGTTGATTGAACTTGATGAAATCTTCCGGGTCGAAAATCCTAAAGTCACGCCCTTTGTCATCCGTCGCGCAATACTCGTCCAGAACCTTGGCGTTGTCGAAGGCTCGCTTGATTTGCGAAACAGCAGTCGCCTTGTGTTCGTTGATATACGCAGCAGTGAAAATCTCCTCAAATTTCGGATCGCCTGCGACCTGGAAGTCACGATGTCGTTCAAGATGCATTTTCAGGAATATGAGCTTGCAGAGCTGTGCAGTTAGGTCATTCGAACCATCGACTGGCTCACGTGAAGCGTATATTTGCTCATGTAAACCATCGAACTCTCTCTGCAATTCTTTGAACTTCGCGGGATCTGCAGAAACGGTTGCACGCTTTGTTCCCTTTTTCTTCTTGAACGACTCTGCACGTGGAAGTTCGCTTACCTGACATTCATGTTCAGGTAGCCATGAATAGATGAATCCTTCGCCCACTTTCCCAGTGACCGTGGCCCAGACATAATCCGCAGGTCCATCTGAAACGACAGCACCCAGTTGCATCGCGATCTCCTCGTCTGCAGCGCCAATAGCGGTCAGTTTCTCCGGGACAAACACCAAGACTGCTGGACGGCTACCAAATTTAGCAATAGCGCATGGTTCGCCTTCAATCTCTTCACGATCGATATTGGCATACCCTAGTTCGCTCGTGAGAGAGTCAATCGCTGCTTTCAAAACGACTTCTCGGGACCCGGAATTTTGCTTGGCACTCTTCTTAGCCATGTA
>JBGSIY010000484.1:0-4736 GCA_041742275.1 Pirellulaceae bacterium
GGAATCGAGTTCGGAATGGATGTTGGTTTCAGACATAAGGCCTTCGGCAAAGCGTCAAACAACGATCACATTTTTTCAACAACACCAATGCCCATCAAACCGAGCCCTTGGCGAATGGTTCGGGCCGTTAATTCGCACAACTGCAATCGACTCCGCTTGAGCGATTCGGTTTCGGCTTTCAGGACGCTGCAATGATCATAGAACTTAAAAAATGTTTGTGTCAATTCAAACAAATACTGCGCCAAAAGATTCGGGCGGTAATCGACCAACACATCTTCCAAAGTTTCAGAAAACCTCAAGAGGCTGAGTGCCAACTGGCGTTCAATTTCTTCCGTGAATTCGAACGGGACCGGTTGAGCCATTAGCGACGCGATTTCCAGTCCGCTATTGCGATAAATCCCTTGGACGCGAGCATAAAGATATTGCAAGTAGGTGGCAGTGAACCCCTTGAGCTCCAACATTTTTTCGTAGCTGAATTTGTAGTCGGAAGCGCGGTGTTGGGAAAGGTCGGCGAACTTCAAAGCCCCGATGCCGATGACGCGAGCCACCTCTTGCTGTTCCTCCGGCGTCAAACCGGCATCATCTTCGCGGCGAAGTCCGTCGAGAACCGCCAAGGCCCGTCGCTCCGCCTCGTCCAGCAATCCCTCCAACCCCACAGTGTCTCCCGCTCGGGTTTTGAAGGGTTTACCATCGTCGCCCAGAACGGTCCCAAAACTAACATGCCGCAGCTCAACGGAATCGATCCCCCATTTTTTTGCAGCCGCGAACAATTTTTCGAAATGCTCGTGTTGCCGATGATCAACGACATAGAGAATCACGTCAGGTTGCCAATGCTCCAAACGGTATTTGATAGTCGCCAAATCGGTCGTAGCATACAGGAAGGCACCATCTCGCTTTTGGATCAACATCGGGCTATCAAAGCCCTCGAGAAAGACGCAGATCGCCCCCTCGCTCAATTCCGCCAGCTGCCTTGACTGAAAGTCCTCGACCACGGCCTGAAGTTGGTCCTGATAAAAACTTTCACCCAGGGCATGATCGAAAGTGATCTCCAGTCGGGAATAAATTCGCTCGATGTCCTGTCGGCAATAGGGGAGAAACGCATGCCACAAGGCAAGATTTTCTGCATCGCCCGCATGCAGCCTAGCCGTCTCTTCTTGAACCAACACGCCGATCTGAGGGTGATTTTCGGCCGTCGCCTTGAGTTCTGGATCTTGGTCGACTTTAGCGATCTTCCCGCGCGCTGCTTCGACAGATTCTTGAACTTCAGTGATCTTGTTGTCGAGACGTTGCTGGTCTTGTTGGGCTTTTTTCTTTTCTGCTTTATCGGCCGGCAACGTGGCAGCACGCATCTCGGCCAACTGCTGGGAGAGTCGCTCATGCTCCGTCAATAGTTTAGGCAGATTCCGCGCGGCATCATGGTAGTCCACGAGTTGTCGCACGAAACGATACAAGCGTCCCAGTTCGGCAACCGGGGAATCTTGGTAAGCGGCGGCGTCACAAAAATGTTTGTAGCCATAGATGATCATCCCGAATTGTGTGCCCCAGTCCCCTAAGTGGTTGTCGGTAATCACTCGGTGCCCGAGAAACCGCGCCACGCGTGCCAAACAGTCGCCGATCACTGTGGAACGAATGTGCCCCACATGCATGGGTTTGGCGACATTAGGCGAAGAAAAATCAACAACCATCGTCCGCGTGGGGACGGAGGCAGCAATGCCCAAGTGAGAATCGGAGAAGGCCTGCAACAATTGCTCCTTCAAAAACGTGTCATCAATTTTCAGATTAATAAATCCCGGACCGGCAACATCGGGGGGGGCACAAATACCCGACAGGTCGACTTGATTGGCGATTTCCAACGCCAATTCCCGAGCCGGCATATTGACTCGTTTGGCCAAGGGCATCGCAAAATTCGCTTGGTAATCTCCAAATTTTGAATCTTGAGCAACACGGATCATCCCTAACATTTCATCAGAATCGGCGATGTAATTTCCGAGAGTGCCTGCGAAACGGCGTCGCAATTCGAAAAGAAGATTCATTGTTTGAGAGAACTTTCGCGTAAGAGAAGAACCGTGATTCGATTGACGTCGTCAGCCAACTCGCCCGAGTTTCGCCAATGGAACGGCTCGCTGACAGCCAACCGAATGTCACAAATAATGCCCGTTCCTGCAATCGGGGCAGCTGGCAATCATGGCAAATTTCCCGGTCGCCACGAGGCGGTGGGGTTGGACATTCTGATTTGGCGGTGAATCGGCTACAATGATTCATGAAACAAATTTTGTGACTTGGGTGACTCAATGTATCGGATTTTATTGGATTGGCGCTGGTTAGCCAACTGCTGTCTCGGCTTGGTCCTGACAATCGAAGGACCCGCGGGGTTCGCGATGGCAGCAAGAGACGGGGCTCATGCGGCAAGGAATGGGTCGAGTCCCATGAACGGGCCGAATCCAGTTGAGGCGAGGGGAATGGCGCCCAAGCCTGAGGCGATCCGGCATCCGATCTCGATTGTCGAAGCGAATATCTTCGTGCAAAAAAACCGTTTGATCATGAAGCTGAAATGTTTTGCTGATGACCTCGAGTTGCTTCAAGGTGTCTCGCCGCTGGATGATGGGAGCTATGATCCGGAAGAGTTGAAAGACGCCACGGCCGATCATGCCGAGTTTCTGGCAGAGCGAGTGGAGATTTTTGATGCCCAAGGAAGAAAGCTCGAAGCCAAAATTATCGAGGCTTTGCCACCAGAAATCCCAGAAACGGGCCTTAAGATGGGCGATCTGATGGCCGTTTTTTGTAATTTTCACTTCGAGTATTCCTACGCCGCCGAACCGGAATTCATCACGATCAATTCCAAAATGCTAGGCGAGGGCTACTTGCTCCCCTCGGAACTGCAAGTGTTACTCAAGCAGGCCGGATCGGATACACCCTATCGCAAATTAATGAAACCCGAGTCCCCCGAGACCTTTCGTTTTGATTGGACCAATCCGGTCCTGGGTTCTGATGCCACTCCGGAGCAATGGGAAAGTTGGTTCGAGGAACAACGACAGGCAACGCTCGGAATCACCAGTTACAGCAGTGTCTATTCGTTTATCTATATCACTAATTTTGAAGTCCGCCACGAAATCTTGATCCCTTTAGCGAGTCTGGCCACGATGATCGACTTCGAACGGGCCGACGAATCGTTTTTGGATATTGATGAACAGGACGCAGCCAAACAACAAATCATCGATTTCTTTTCCGTCGACAATGAAATTCTGATTGATTCGATCCCCGTCAGTCCGGTGTTTGATCGCATTGACTTTTATGGACTCGATCTACGTGACTTTGCGATGCAGGCCGAGCGACGCAAGATCAGCATGGCCAACGGCCGTATCGGCGTGATCCTATCGTATAGTGCCAAAGCGCCACCCACTGAAGTGAAATTGGAATGGAAAGTCTTTAACGATGCAATTCAAACAATCGATTCGGTGGTGATCGCTTACGATCAAGTTAGCCAGACTCAGTTTTCACGGTTCCTGGCGAACAATACCTATGCGTGGAACAGTCCCGAACGTCCGCCACTGCCGGAAATCACTCAAGTCGAACTCAAACCGCGATTGTTCCCCATCGGTACGCTCGTGTTGAGCGGTTTAGGGGTGGTGGGATTGCTATTGGGAATCTGGAAGCGGTCGTGGTTCGTCGCGACAGTCGGATTGTTGTTGTGTGGCGGTGCCTTCGGTGCCCAAGGGCATTGGCGTTATCCGGTTCCGTATAGTCTGGCTGTCTTTGGTCTCGATTTGCCGGAGTCCGAGGCATCGAGCATTTTTCAGAGCTTACATCAGAATGTATTCCGAGCCTTCGACTATCGAGTTGAATCGGATGTTTATGATGCGCTCGCCAACAGTGTCAGCGGACCACTACTACGCGAACTCTATTTGCAAATCAATCAGCGACTGGTGATGCAAGATCAAGGGGGTGCGTCGGCGCGGATTGATCGAGTCGAATTTATCGAAGGCTCTCTGTCGGACGCCAAAAGCTCGAGTACTTACCCCGGATTCAATTACCGCTGTAAATGGAATTTAGTCGGTACGGTAGAACACTGGGGGCATATTCATCAACGTACCAATCAATATGAAGCGTTATTTCGTGTGGATCTGATTGACAACCAATGGAAAATCACCGAAATGGCCGGATTGAATGAAGAACAGATTTCGGTGAACACGAGTTTACGGAAATTTTAAGTTGCGAAGATTTTAAGTTACAATGGACTGCAGAATTGTTTTGAGTTTTTAAACAGGGTCGAAAGCGATGAAATTAATCATTAGCGTGCTTGTGGCATTTTATGGGTTGCTGTTGGTGACGACACCGATCAATGCCCAGGTTAGTGCCACACCGCCCGGTCAGTTTAGTGCTTCGTCGGTGCAGCACGTATTTCGAGACATGGATGACAATGTATTGGTCGAGGGAACCTTTCAGCAGCTCGCTGGCTTGAAAGCGGAAATCCGTTCGCTCAGCGGTGAAATCGTAGCGATTCCGCTGTCCACGTTGTGCGACGACGACAAGAACTTTGTCCGCGATCAAATTCAATTTTTGAAGCAACAAGAGAAAGCAGCGGACGTCATTCAATCGGCTGCGATTGAGATGTCTTCAAACAAACCCAACGGCATTATTGAGGGGAGCAAAAAAATTCGCCGGTTAGGTAAATTCGGCGATCCGGGAACGGCAGCACTTCTCTCGGCCATGTCCAATTCTACGGATGACCGTACGCG
>JBGSIY010000485.1:0-1951 GCA_041742275.1 Pirellulaceae bacterium
AATGGTTTTAACCTCCAGCACGAATTTTTCTGTTCCTTTTGTGGGCGATGTCTTGTTCGAAACACAGAACGATATCATTACCCGCAACCGCGCTTACGGGGGTTCGATCGGGTTCGAATACAATCAACCGGTGACTCGCGACTTCTATTTACAGGGTTCTGTGAAGGCTTCCGGGTTGTTGAATCAATCGTCGTTAGAGCGACGCTCGATCACAACTACCGACGCTTTATTGGTTGAGGTGACTGATAAAAATTCGGGAATGTTTATTGGCCAAGCTGGTGGACGGGCTTACTTTGAATTCATTCCCCGAACGGTAGCTGGTTACTTGGGCTATGAAGCGACTTGGGTCGACGGTGTCGCCAACGCTCCCTCACAAGCATTGACAGTCGGGTCTACAGACCTGAAAACGTCGAACACCATTTTCTGGCACTCCTATTCTTTCGGAATGAAGTTCACTTATTAGGATTTCGAAATCGAAAGCTGGATAAGTCAACGAATTGTGCTCGGAACCATTACGGATACGAGCATAAACAAGAATTTTCAACAGTCTCAATCTCGATCAGACAGTTTTTTGGACGAGCTCAAGAAACGCCCATTGCTCCAACTTAAAAGGCTTACCCAGCACGTTGCGAAAGGATAAAGAACTGGAGTGACTCGCGGTTTCTCACGCGACCGACCCAGGGCATTCCGTTCTTTCTGCTACCCGAGCTGAGCTTTCGCAACAAAAGAAAAAGGCTGCTTGAGCGCACTGAGTCTCAAGCAGCCTTTTTTGTTTTTTAACCACTCAGGTTAGCCCCCTGTTAGGGTCCCCCAGGTGGATTCAGATATCTAAACTATCGATCCTGTGGAGCCGCCACCGGTGCGGGCAACACAATGGTGGGAGCCTGAGCGTTTTGCAAAAGGTATTTGGCCTCCGACCATTTCCCAATGCGATCATGCAAGTCCACGAGATGGGCTCGAGTGTAATTATCCAGATTTTCCTTCTGTTTGGCCTCGGCCAATTTTTCGCTTAGTTCGACCAAAGTCAGAGCGGCGAGATTGGCGATTGGTTTCATCGCCGCGGCCCCTTTATTGGTCGCCGCCAGATCAAACAGACGGTTCAAATGCTCGGCCTGCAAATTCCTCCGCAAACTAGAAATTGCCGGTTTACGGTCACTGAAATTTCCTGTGGGCAAATCATCCAGCTCTTTCCAAACAGCCGCGGTGACTGTCGTCATTAGCTCGTTGAGAGTCACAGCGTCGGTCTCAGTGGGCACCCGAAACTCGTTGTCGTAGACCCGTCGCAACGTCGTCGGGTTGAGCAATTGAGACAACGTAGAAGCCTGAATTCCTGAGACTTGATCATGAACGGGCCACACCGGGTCCATTGACGACAGATTGAAATCTGAATCGCGCCAACTGTCGTCAACTAAGTGTTGCAACAATTCTGGTGTCAAACCGTATGCTTCGTCAAAGAACGTGTTTTCAATCACGAATGTCAAAGCCTTGCGTTGCTTCGCAGCATCCACGACTTCAATTGGCTTGCGACCATTGGGATCCCCCTTCTTGTCGCGATTGATATGAGCACCACCAATCCAATTGGCCATCATCCCTGACGATTTCAACTGCATCGCCAAAGTCATCATGTAACCACGACGGGCTTTGTTCCATGGATCGCCGTCTTTAACAAACGTTTCCAAGATTTTTAAGCGGTGGTGTCGCGCCAATTTGGTTTGACTCATCGCAAAATCAAGAGGGTCCTTGCTGAAATCATAGCGGCGAGCCAAGGGGTCGGAGCCAACAGTATCCTCATCGGTCGCAAACACCAACTCGGGTTCAGCCACACGTTTGAGGATGGTTGGCAATTTGGCTTCATCCAGGGTGTACCCGTATTCAATGGCCCATAGGTCATAGGGGCCCACGCCGATCATCGCGTAGTCACCTTGAATTTTGCCTGATTCGAAATTGAAAT
>JBGSIY010000486.1:0-3856 GCA_041742275.1 Pirellulaceae bacterium
TTTAAACGAGTATCGCCGTCGTCTAAGTTGCCGCCAAAAGAACGTTTTTCGTCCAAGTAAATCAGGGGAACCGGCGACTCTTCGACCAGCATACTATGACAGGCCGCTTGGACCCACAACTCCAATGGCATGGCATAACCAGGTTCTGATAAATTGAACTTTTTCAATGAACTGACGCGATAAGCCTTGAAACCGCAAAAAGCGTCGGTCAGATTCAACCCCAATCTCGCATTTAAAAACTGCGTAATCTGAAAATTGATCCGTCGTCTCTCAATCGGTGCAACGGAACCGGTTGAGATTTGTTCCAAATAACGACTGCCCGAAACAATGTCAGCGCCCCCAACAAATAATTGCGCCGCGAAGCTCCGGATGAAACCAGGTTCATGCTGACCATCACAGTCGATCGTTACGAGACCCTCGTACTCGTTTTCTATGGCATAGTCGAACGCGGATACTAACGCCGCTCCATAACCGCGATTAATTTCATGATGAATCACGGACACGCCAGGAATGCCTGACAACAGCTCTCCCGAGCCATCGGTCGAGCCATCATTCACAACCAAAATGTCATCGCAGTTCTTAACCACGGCTTTGAGCACAGCCCGCAATGACTTGGCTTCATTATAAACCGGCAGAGCCGTCAAAAATCGTGACATGAATTCCTCTGATGAACTTCGTTAGGTTTAGCAAGGGGTCAAACAAGGAGTCAATTCTTTTAAGTCGATTCCTCTAATGTCGAGTCCACTTACAAGGACTCCATTGTATTGAGACGAATGTCTCCGTCAAAAACCGGTAATCGCTGGCTGAGGAAAACCACTGGACACCTGGAAAAATCCCGGTATTTGACATTGGCCACCATTCTACAACCAGCGGTTTGTTCTAACCGCAAATCTAACGGGTAAACAACGGGTTAGTCTCTTTTTCGCTAGCCCAAACCTCACAATCACCAAATCCCCTACTCAAGGTTTCCGCCAACAGTTCCATAGCAAAACGCTCGCTGGCGTAATGCCCAACCAATACGAGGATAATCCTCAGTGCCCTCGCTTCTAAAACCGTATGAAAGTCGGCCTCGCCTGTCACGAAACAGTCGCACCCCCGAAAAGCCGCCGCTGACAGGAAGCTTCCTCCACTGCCGCAAGCGATTCCAACGCGACGGACCTCACAATTGCCAACCTGAGTAACCTTCACTCCTTCGATGTTCAACGACTCTTTTAATACAGAGATGATCTCGTTCAGGTTCGCAACATCTGTTGTATCGCCATACCGACCCGCTCCCACGTCCGGTAAACCAACCAGGGGCTTCATGGGCTTCAAATCTTTCAATTTGAGAAAGTCACCCAAGGCAACATTGATACCCTTTCGAGACGAATCGAACGCAGTATGCGGACTATAAACAGATATCCCCGACTGGGCCAATCGCCACACAAGTCCTCCCGCCACCGAATCCGCTGTCAACTTCTGCAAGGGACGAAAGAGTATTGGGTGGTGAGTCACTAACAGATTCACCCCACGCTCGATCGCCTCGTCAACCGTCTCGGGAGTCACTGTCAAACAAGTCATCATGCGTTTTACGGACTGCTCGCGATCCCCCAGCAACAAGCCTACGTTGTCCCATGATTCTGCCAATTCGAGTGGCACAAATTCTTCCAGAAACTGGCAAACATGTTGAATTTTGTTCATTTAAGAATGGGTCCTGTTACTAAGTTCCGGATGTTGGCTCGGCTGTCAACAAGAGAGAGCTTGATGCCTCCGCTCCCATCCCGGTGCGAACGTTTGTTGCGATGGGTTCTTCTGGGCTCGAATGGTTACATTTTATCTTCCTACAGAATAGACTAACAGTAATCAAATTTGGGGTCAGGAGAAGTTTCATTGTTGCAACTCAAAAAATCAATCACCTTAGGCAGTCTGAACCTACCGTTTCGGGATGCGTTGCAACTGGCAGCTGAATTAGGGGCGGAAGGGGTCGAGATCAACGCTCGCACCGAAGTTCGCCCTCGTGAGCTTTCGCGAACCGGCGTGCGTCAAATCAAAAAATGGCTGAGCGACTACAACCTCGTCGTTTCGATGGTGCAATACCCAACGCGCCGTGGCTTTGATGACCCCGAGGACCTAGAGCAACGAATTGAGGGTACCAAGGCGGCGATGAAGATGGCTGGCGAACTGGGCTGCTCATTTATTTCCAATCGATTGGCAAGTCTCCCTACAGCAGATCAACCCGATCGTCAGCAAACGTTGGAAGCAGCTCTGCACGACATTTCTAATTTCAGTATGCGATCTGGCGCTTGGTTGGCCATTCGAACCGGTGGCCAAACTGGGAGTGAATTGGCTCAACTGCTGGAAACCATGCCCGACGGTGGATTGTTTATCGATTTTGACCCGGCGGAACTGCTGATGCATCGAAATCCTCCGGGAGACACTCTGCGCGCCATTGGGGAAGCTGTCCGTCATTTTCGCGCTCGCGACGCCGTGCGAGATCTATCCGGTGGCCCCACGACTGAGGTGCAATTGGGCAGGGGAAGCATCGATTTTCCAGAACTTTTAGGAATGCTGGAGGAGCACCATTACTCCGGTTTTATCACCGTTGATCGAAGCGCCCCTCTCAATCCCATAATCGAATGTGGACAAGCAATCGAATACCTAGACAATTTGTTCGCTTGACTCACCCCCAAGGTCCTGGTCCCGGCTCGTCGCGCGGAAACCAAGTGTTAGAAGGAGGGCGACTTATGCCAATCAAACGGAGACGAGAGCAGCTCGATTCAGCCGAATGAGCACAACTGTCGCAGCACAACCGTCGCAGGGCAGCCGAGGTACCACAGCCCAGGAAACACAGTGCCATTCAAACAAAGCCCTCCTGAAAAAACAACAGCCGATATGAATGGATCAAATCGGCTGCAATTTCAAATTTCAATAGGCAATAACAGCAAGCTCCGGGTGGTAAGGTATCACCACGGTCACAAACTTTTTGTCCACAAACCTGTCGGACATGTCGATTCAATGAGCCCTGTCAGTGAGCCCTTTCAGTGAGCAACGCGATCCGGAATGAGTCATGCCCCCACGGTTGGGCTCACCTCACTTGAGCACCATACGCCATTGTTTACGAATGTTTCGCAATCAAGTTCTGCAACGTACTTTTGGGTTGCACACCCAATACAGATTCCACGACTTCCCCATTTTTGAAAAAGAGAATGGAAGGGATGCTGCTGATTCCGTATTTCATCGCTGTCGCTTGATTCGAATCAACATCCAACTTGCCAATTTTCACCCCTGCATTTTCACTTGCCAATTGCTCGATAACTGGCGCAATCTGACGGCATGGGCCGCACCAAGTCGCCCAGAAGTCCACGACCACAGGGCCCGTGGCTTGCAAAACTTCTTTTTCAAAATTGCCATCAGTAAATTCAAATGCCATTCTAAATACTCCTAAATTCGTTTTGACGTTACGTCGTTTTCACGTATTGATATTGGATGCCCAGCGATGCTAAATTTTCCTACGAAACCAGGATGCATGCAAGGTCTGCGATTGTATTTTCAGGGCCGCTCACGTCAATGGATGGTGAAATGTCCCGGAAAACAAGGTGCTTCTTCAGCCGGACACCTGATCCAATGACGGGAACTCGCCTAATTCAAATTGAGCAAGTCGCTCAAAAAAAGCTCTGCCCGACGTCGTGAATCGGCTTGCCATTGACCAAAGTCATTCTCAAAGGTCGGTCCGATTACATGGCAAACGAATTGGCAACAACCGAGGGTGCGGGTTCGTAGCCCAAAATCTCCATTGAACTCCCCGCTCGTCCTTGACTCAGACTTCTCAACGAATTGGAATAACCAAACAGTTCTGCCAGAGGCGCGTGGGCCTCAA
>JBGSIY010000487.1:0-3815 GCA_041742275.1 Pirellulaceae bacterium
CCGTGGAAATGGGGTTGATCGAACAAGCGGTTCCTCCAGAGACCTTGCTCACCGCGGCAATTGCTTTGATCGACGACCCCGAATCGTGGCAGCGGGCTGCGGCCAGGAAGACGCGGCAACACGCTCCTGTGGCTCATGCCCCGACTGAGATCGAGCCCTTGAACTCCCAATGGCAGCAGCGACTCGCTGCCAGCGCGACGATCTTTCCGTTTGCAGCCCAAGTCTTGGCGACGCACATGATTTCTAGTGCCGGTCTTGGCTTTATCGAAGCCTGCGAGAGTGAAGCTCGGGCAATGGCCGTTGTTTATGGCAGTGAGCCAAGTCGCGGTCTGTTGAATCATTTTTTTCTCAATGAATACAGCCGCAAGTCAGCTACCCAACACGCATCTGCCGGTACCGCGACGGCCCTAAAACGAATTGGTATTGTTGGAGCCGGTTTGATGGGCAAGTCGATAGCCCGCGAAGCCCTAAAGGCTCAGTGCACGGTCGCGATCACCGACAATGCCGCCGAAGTCGTCGAGGATTTTGTTCGCGAGGTGAATAACACGAACTTGGTGGGTGCCAGCCAACTCCCCGAGTTAGCCGGTTGTGAGTTAGTTCTCGAATGTGTTACCGAGCATTTAGGATTGAAACAGCAGATTTGGGCGGCCCTATCCGAGCAACTGAGTGAATCAACCTTGTTTGCGACTAACACATCAGCCTTGGGAGTCTGTGAGATTTTCCAATCGGTTTCCGCCAGATCACGGTGCTGCGGCATTCACTATTGTCATCCCGAGTTGATGGAATTGGTGGAAATTGTTTGCATATCGGAAACGAGCAACGACACCCTCGCTTCCGCTATCGCTTGGGTTCTCGCCCAACGCAAAACCCCTTTGGTCGTACGCGATGCGCCGGGTTTCGTCGTCAATCGAATCCTGACAGCGATGATCGATGCCGCCGTAGCCTTGTTTGAAAGTGGACTGCCTGTGGTCGAAATCGATCGCGCGTTCAGAGAGTTTGGCTTTCGAGGTGGTCCATTTGAAATCATGGATGTCATTGGCATCGATACGGTTGTAAACGCGGGGCGCGGAATGTTTGCTCAAGGCGTTCGCCAAGTCTCAGCTTCACCTCTGCTGCCCATGCTGATGAAGAAGAAGCGTTGGGGACGCAAGTCGGGTGGTGGTTTTTACGACTATGAAACTTTGGACGGCCCGGCGCAAATCAGTAACGAAGCGGAACGCCTACTTCAGCCCTACCAACGATCGTGCGTGGCATCAGCAACAGCCGATTCGATCGTACACCATGTTTTGACGAATATGTTGATCGCGGCCACCGAGATCCTCAGTTCGAACGTCGTTGCTGATCCTCGCGATATTGATTTGGCGATGATCAAGGGGTTGGGGTTTCCGGCGCATCACGGCGGACTTTTGTTCTGGGCAGGACGAGTGAATCGTCGCGATTTGCAAACGTCATTCGACTGGAATCTCGCGCGGCTTGCATCCATTACTCCGAGTCAAATGTTAGTCGATTGGATGCATGACCAGCGGCCTTTCTACACCACAGTTTGATTAAATGCATTCCATGGCCACGAAGAACACAATACAGTCTGGAGTGGCAGGTGAAACCATTCCCGAACTTTTTATAAATCGATTACGATCCTCCTCCGATCGTGTGGCGGTTGTTTTCTTTTGCTCACAACGACATCAATGGTTGGAGCGATCTTGGATTGAATTCGGCGCCGATGTACTTGCCTATTCCGAGCAGCTTCAACAGTATGTTGCGATCGGCGACAAAGTGATCTTGCTTTCGGAGAATCGGTACGAATGGATGGTTGCCGATTTAGCACTTCAGTTTTTAGGCGGAATCTCGGTGCCCTTGAATCCTTATTTGACTTCCGCCCAAGCGGCACAATTGATCCAGCATTCGGGTGCGCGAACGGCGATTGCCTCGACTGATTCCCTTTTGTCCAAGACGACTCCCACTGCAGGTTCCCCGGACCCATTAGAATATCGTTTGGTTTTCTCTGGAGCTCAGGGCGGCGATGGGCACAACTCCCCGGATGCACTTGTGCGCCTTCCTGTTCAATCACCGGTCGAGCCGTACGCGGTACTGCAGGGCTTGGGAGAATGGCGTCAAGGTCTCGGTGCGGCGCTCCACCCCGACTCACTGATGACGATCCTCTACACCTCTGGGACGACGGGAGAGCCGAAAGGGGTCATGCTGAGCCAACGGAATGTGATTTCAAATGTGCGATCAAAAATCGCTACGTTGCCGTTATCGGAACAGGATGTGCGAATAGTTTGGCTTCCGATGACGCATATTTTTGCCCGAGTATGCGATTTGTATACGGGTTACGCGGCAGGCTGTAAGTCCATTATTTCATTGGGGCGGGACAATCTTTGGGATGAGATGTTGCAATTTCACCCAACCTACATCAATGGCGTCCCCTACTTTTTTGAAAAGTGTTATCGACTATTGGAGCAATCGCAATCGTTGAACGATCCCCATGCACTCCACCAGATGCTCGGGGGTAATATGCAGCTATGTAATTGTGGTGGTGCGCCACTGGCCGATCACGTTTTCGATTATTTTCGCAATCAGGGAATCGAACTGGTAACGGGCTACGGGTTGACTGAAACGTCCCCAGTTCTGACAAGCAATCGTCCACAGATCGTAAAACGTGGTTCGGTAGGACAAGCTGTGCCGGGAGTTTCCGTGCGGGTTGCAGCCGACGGTGAGGTTTGGGCGACCGGGACGAACGTGATGGTCGGATATTATCGCGACCCTGAAGCCACTGAGGCCGTGATGAATGACGGCTGGTTCGCTACCGGGGATCTTGGGTACCTAGATCACGATGGATTTTTGTATTTGATCGGCAGGAAAAAAGAATTGATTATCACGACGGGAGGTAAAAACATTCCACCCACGCTGATCGAAAATTTGACATTGGCGGACCCGTGGATTTCTCAATTTATGGTCATTGGCGATCGTCGCGACTATTTGATTGCCCTCGCGGGATTAAGTTGGGATGAAGTGTCACAGACACTGCCCGACCCCACAGCTGATCCCGAACGTTTAAGAAAGTTGGTCTTAAACCGCGTAAAACAGCGACTCCACGGCCTTTCCAAATACGAACAAGTGCAAGACGTATTGATTCTCGCGGAACCATTCTCGATTGAAAACGGTCTCTTGACTCCCAAAGGCAGTCTGCGGCGGCATGCGATTGAATGCCGATATGCTGCCGATATTGACCAAATCTATCGGGGCCAAAAACTCAATCGACAATAAACGCATCTGCTTGGCCAGGTTATAGCGCCAGATATTAACCTCAGGCGAGCGCCGCCGGCCACTTACGATCCCGTTTGATCTGCAGTGAAGTCGGGCGTGGTTTGTTGGATTCGTTCCCGTAAACCGGTGACTTTGCTCTCGCCAATGTTTTTGCTGAGAATAACTTGCAATGTTTGAAACATGGCATCGATGAAGTCAAATTCTCGTTGATCCTTGGCTCGTGTCAGCAAGCGTGATTTTTCGTCACTTAACCTCGCCCGAAATTCCTGAGGTGTGGGCAATTGTTGATACAATCCCAGAACTTCACGTGCCCTCGTCGCATCACTCGCATCCAATGCTTCGTTGATATCGGTTTCGTAAACGGATCTTTGTGTCACCAAATCCAATAATTCAATTTGGATACCTTGAATAACTCCTTCAGCAAAAAGTCGAGCCTCATCGTTGGTTATGTCGGCTTCTTGATAAGGGATGAAGCCAGGCACGATGGGCAATTTACGCATTGCGCGATTTCCACGTTTTAAGTAAATCATTCGCATCCCTTCAGGGCT
>JBGSIY010000488.1:0-7757 GCA_041742275.1 Pirellulaceae bacterium
CACGGTTTCGCATTGTATATGCAGACATTTGCCGATTGGAATATCGCACTGTTCAATCCGACAAGCTGAGGAGGGAGCAATTCTAGTTTGGGAAGGCATCGAGAAAATACTTATTTAGGATCGTTCGATAATTAATGTCTCTTTTGGCTCCCAGGCTGTGAATTTTTGATAGTCGTCGTTCGCTCCGCGAACGAAGCGGCCTTTATCGTATCGTTGGTGGAGCAAACGACAACACAATTACCTGAGGTGTTGATAAATTCATAAACTATCCGAGAAGCTTACGACGAACTGACCGAGGCGATTCCCTGCCAAGAACAACTCGGCAGCGACGAAACAAGCCACAAAGACAATGGCAAGAAGCACTGGTTTTGGTGCATCACGGCGGCAGCTTTTAGTGTCTTTCATATTGCCCAGACACGCTCACGCGAAGTACTTGAAAGACTGGTCGGCGAGGAATTCGCGGGTTTTCTGAACTTCGCTTACTTCTTTGCCAACTGCTCGTTCGCGTGGAACTTCGATATCAAGGCCCAATACTGTTGGGCTCATCTAATACGCGACATGCGTTTTCTGTCGGGGAAACATCCTGACAAGAAAACAAAAGCGTGGGCCGAGCAACTTGTAGATCGATCACGGCGGTTGTTTTCGGCCTGGCATCGCCGGGATGAGATGACGGGATCTGAAAACGATTCAGGTCGACCACCTGACGTCGATTTCTATTTTTTGGATTCTTTGAGCGGAAGGCGATACATATAGATTGTGTGATGCTCGCCAGAATATTGGGACTGCAAACGGATGATCTTGTCTGCTTCGATGTTGGAAAACTGAAACTGGTGAGAAATTACCAGGGCGCCGTCGGGCATGTCGGCAATTTGTTTCTTCAGATGGTCCATGACAACGGGATACAAATAGACCGCTAGAACGTTGACATTTTTCAAGTCAGCCTCGTACATATCAGAGGCCTCAATCTTTGCCAAGTCATTTAGCCCGGCATCATCGATTGCCATTCGAGCCTGAGCTACTAATTCTTCGTTGATTTCGTAGCCGATCGCTGTGGCACCAAACACTTTCGCTGCTTCCACCACGATCCGACCATCTCCACTTCCCAAGTCCACCAAAACTCGTCCGGGCTTCAAGTCACCTTCCTGCAACATGCGGGTAACGACATCCGGAGGGGTTGGCATAAATATCGGAACCGGCAATCGTGGTGCAAACAGGGAAGGGTCGAGTGCAGGAGGTTGATGTCGAACGATTTGATCGAGAACCGGTTGGCTTGGCTCAGCCGCAACATCGAAACAAAACAAACGGTCATCGAAACGCAAGTATAGCTTTCGATTGGCAAGGACGGGCATCGTTACGCCACTTGCCGGCTTGATTTCGGGTAGTTGAAATGTCGCCCCCGGCTCCAGGTCTTCGGTATCTGGGTCAATCAGTGATACCTGTCCGTTAATATCCACCACGTAGAGTCTACCATCTGCATATGTTAGAGCGAATCGACCACCCATTGGCCGATGATTCAATTCTTCGCCAGTCGCGGGGTCAATTCGTGCCAGCACTTTCCCGTTTCGATTTTGGTACAACTTATTCTTCACGATCAAACCGATGTCTTGAAACGCATCAAATCGAAATGGCCGATGGAATTGTTCCTTCAGCCTCAGGCCCGATGATGTGGATTCAACACTGAGTCGCGATATCCCTCCAGCGTAACCATTGGTGACAAGCAGATCGTCATTGTCGAATAACGCAGTGTGGCTATTAGCCGTAGAAGCACTTACGCCACTATATTTTGCTAACGGTGTTCCATCGGCTTCGGCGAGAATATGTATGGCGTAATTAGTGGTAATGACATAATAGCCTTGCTCCTGATGCTGACCACGCAGGGTCGCTGCATAAGCGGAACGCTGAAAAGAATCTTGCCGACGAGTTGCCGCGTCGGGTGCCAGTATGCGGCGCCACTTTTCTGATCCGGTGTGACGATCCAAAGCTACGACCGTGGCCTGCTCACCACCGGGCACGCAAATCAAGTCATCGCCATTGACGAGTGGATAGTCACAGTATCCGAAAACTTGGCTGCGGACTCCGTACTCCTGGCGGTAGTCCTTAACCCACAGCAAACGACCGTCATCGGCGGCCAAACATACGAGCACTCCATAATCGGTAACCGCATAGACTTTACCATCGTAAACGTTTGGCATCCGCTGACTGAGCCATCGCATCAATCTGAAATGAGCTATTGAATCTGTGGATTGAATGCCAATTGGCGTCAACCACAAACGCTGACCGGTGTTCGCGTCAAACGATAAAACATATTGATAGCCTTCGAACTCGGAAAGTGTATAGCCGCGGTCGCCGACGATCGCGATCGGTGCGATGCCGCTACCGAGACCTTCAATCTGGTAAACCAACGGTGGTCCTTGTTCCGGCCAGGCTTTCAGCAGCCCCGACTCCTGCGACCGATTATCACGATTCGGTCCTCGCCATTGCGGCCAATCATCGCCTTTTGTTTGGATTGATAAGAACAGCAACAAGAAGGGCAGCCACCGAACAATGGAACAAGTACTCATCGTTATTGTCCTCTTTTCAATTTTTGAATCGGCGCTTCGAATTCGTCGCGTTACGATTGAAGGCCCCACCACAAATTCTAGTCCACCGACTTGCATCCGTGTAGTTCCCACCATTCTCACCTTCGGGTTGACGCCAAAGTTCCGCGGCAAAATCGCCTCATGTGCCAGTGGGAAATGGATGGAGCCAGTGACTCAGTCGCGAAGCGGCAGCAGGTATTAGCCCCTGACGCCAGCAGGGGTTGCCCGGTCGAACGCACCAATCGAGGCAAACGAAAAACGAGGCAATTTGGCCGGTGATCGCCCGCGGGGAGTCAAAGTCTAAAATTCCCTCTTCCACGTCAACTGAGTATGACCAAGCCAAAATGGCTGCAGTTTGTCGAGCAACTTAAATGTGATCCCATGCGGTTCCGAATATTCAAGACCGCCATGAACTATGCGGGGAACAACCGCAGAGAATTCCGCTACCCCGATCGCGTCAGCAATTCGCACTTTCGATGCGAACTCCAAACAAATCTCGGTCATTG
Organism: Pirellulaceae bacterium; assembly: GCA_041742275.1. Classification (GTDB taxonomy): domain Bacteria; phylum Planctomycetota; class Planctomycetia; order Pirellulales; family Pirellulaceae; genus BJ22. The sequence continues at coordinate 3,086 of JBGSIY010000488.1, forward strand.
CACATAACGCACAATTGTTGGCAGCCACAACTCGTTAACCGCCGCTTCCCGGTAGCCGATTTTCAATAACTCTGAGCAGACAGTAAATTTCGGCACTTCGCTTAGCAAGTTCAACCACGGGTATTATGGCGTGATGGCAATTTTCATCACGCCATCGGCGCGCTCGCCAAACAGTTTGTAGGCCTGAGGAATCTGGTCTAATTTGAAACGATGAGTAATCAGAGGCGTTGGGTCAAACCGACCAGACTGGACGAGACTCAGCAACCTTCGCATCCGCTCTTTTCCACCTGGACATAGCGTTGTAACAATTCGCTGGTCACCGAGGCCTGCATTGAATGCATCGTAGGGAAGTTGTAGTTTTCCCGAATAAACGCCCAGACTTGAAAGGGTCCCTCCAGGACGCAGACAACGCAGTGCCGATTCAAAAGTCGATTGTGTTCCCAGTGCTTCAATCGCAACATCGGCCCCACCGCAGGTCAAGCGCTTAATCTCCGCTAAAACGTCGACGTTGCGATAGTCGAGTACAACACTGGCACCCATTTGTTTGGCCATTGAGAGCCGCGTTTCATCGGCATCAATCGCGATAATGAGAGATGCCCCCATCAATTTCGCACCCGCTGTCGCACATAGACCAATTGGCCCTTGAGCGAAGACCACGACCGAGTCGCCCAGGCGAACGGGAGCCGCCTCGGCACCTGAAAACCCCGTCGAAGCAATGTCTGACAGTAAAACAACTTGCTCATCAGACAACTCATCGGGAATCTTGGCAAGGTTGGCTTGCGCGAAAGGCACCAATAGATATTCAGCTTGTGCTCCGTTGAGCGTGTTGCCGAAACGCCATCCACCTAGCGCTTCGTAGCCACTTTCACGTCCACATTGCGATGAATGGCCGGAAAGGCAAGCGCGGCATTGACCGCAGGGGGTAATGGCGCCAACCAATACTCGTTCGCCAATCTCATATCCTGTGACGCCCGCTCCCAGTTCTTCGATGACTCCCACTGGCTCATGTCCGATAATTAAGCCTGGCTTTACTGGATACTCACCACGCAAGATATGAAGATCCGTACCACAAATCGTGGTCATCGTAATTCGAATAACCGCTTCCCCTGCTCCCGCATGAGGGCGACCGACCTCTTCAATTCGAAGGTCATTCGCGCCGTGAAACACAGCAGCTTTCATCGTTTTCATGGGTTATAGTCTTTTCAAACGTTTTTTAGGATGAGCGTAGCTTGCCCCTTTCGGAATGAACTTCCTCCAAGCCTAACTTCAGACCTTGATGTTGTACATCAGTTCGTTTGCCAATCGCAAATGGCGGATTCCACGATGCACCGCTTGAACTGTGCGACATGGATTGCCCGTGTCGGAATCCTTGAACGATGCCCGCTAATTAAACCCCCTAGAATCGATCGCTTGAACAGCAACCCCACACTGTCGATTTTCAAAGTCGAACCACCGCATGCCCCCATTCCCCACGCCGCAAACTTCGCAACTTGGAGCCAAATAACTAGCCCGACCAGTCAACAAAAAGAAACCAACTTGAGGCACACGTATCCTTACTAAACAGAAAAGATACCGGAGTCGGACTGACTTCAATGGATACTAGGTAGGGATCGTTTAGGCTTCTCTTATGCTTCAGATTGGTCTTGGCACGCCAACACCCGCTGACCAAAGTTAATGAAATCTGTAACGTCAAATTTGGAGACGACGTGTTAGGCAAACGAGCTCGCATCCCCTCTGATCGGCTGACAACTACGGGCGCGAAAGAAAGATTGAAGGCCACCATTGCATGGGTGATTGAGCAGATCAAGTCACCGAATGGGCCAGTATGAACTTTAAACCCAAGACTTCATAACGCAATCGTCGCCAACTCAATGGACGGCCCATTTTAGCCGCCGCTCATTCGCGATCAGGACATCGCCACCCTTCAAATTCGAAACGTGCCACCTCTGACACCTTTTCCGTCCAGGGTCTCTACTTTGTCAACCTAAAAAACTGATTGGAATGCTAACTTCCGCCGAACGACGCCTGAGGTCTCAAGATCGAATTTACGAATTGACGCATCGCCGCGGTACCACAAGGTCTTGCCAAGGCGAATAGTGAGATCCTCGTCAATTTGAAGGAACTCGATGAATGCTATTTATTCTGCCAAGCATCTTCAAATCAGACGCGAATCGAAAATTGAGCTTTTACATTCTTTGTTGTGGCATCTTTTTTTGGTTTACACACATGGCGTTTGCTGCAAATCCGTGTTCGACAAGTTCCTTTAACGCAGTTTGGTCGAGCTTCCTTTACTTTCTCACACCGCGAGAAGAGCGCTCTGTACCAGAACCTTCGGTACATCTGAATGATAGAATTCGACCCAGACGAGCCTTTGCTTTTCACTTCGACCGCTTCGATGGCGGTAACGTGCTCGCAACGCGGTGGGCCGCCTGTGGACGACTGTGGCACAAACGGCAGGGGGCGAGTCCCAACGTTTGCCATGTTACTCTATTTTTTCTCTTCTTCCGCAGAATGTTCGAGCAGGCCGTATTTCTTTTTAGTTCGCAACAATTTGAGCTCGCAACCCAATCGATTGTACATCGCTTGACCAACCTGTTGGATATTTACATCTGCTTTTTCTTGATACATATTTCTTACGATTGCCTCAACTTGCGTTGACGATTCAAATGCTTGTTGCAAAGCGAAAACGATTTCCTTGGGTTCAGTATGAAAATCGAGTTGGGCCTCCAGAAGTCGTTTTTGACTTTCGAAAGTAACATCTAAACTCTGCACACCCGCCTCTAAAAGTTTGGTGAGATGGTTCTTTTCCATTAAAGCCATATTTATACGTTGTTTCTTTAGTCGGGTTTCCAAGTCATCACCGGGATTGATTTGATAGATTGCTGGAGAATACTTTCCGTTTTTCCATTCATCAAATAAATCATCTTGTGTTGCATGCCTTTCGTTGCCATCTCCCAATTCTGGTAAAGCTCTCCCTCCAGATAGGTCAAGTTCCCTGGGAATTCCATCCCGCAATTGATCAGACATTTCAGGGGCATTCTCGAGCTGGGGGAAGGGGAGGGGGAGAGGCAGTTCATTTCTCTCGACGTTGAATTTCTGTTTGGCTCGAAGCAGTTTTAATTCGGCATCCGCTCGAAAGTAGGTGGCTTGTGCAGAGTCGTCCGGTCGTCCCACTCCGTTATCCAGTCTTTGCTTTCGATCAGCCTCTGTCTGCTTGGTCACTTCTACATTATCTTCCAGCAATGAAATAATTTTTTCAGGATCCTTGTGGAAATCAAGCAAGGCTGTAACAAGGCGATTTTGGCATTCGACCTGGGCGAAAATCGGATCCCGGCCCTCCATCACTCGTCGTCGTTGGGATTCAAGTTCAGCCATAGCCGATCGAATTTTCTCTTTCTTTAATTGTGTTTCTCGATCGTCATTTGCATCAACCCGATACGCAAAATCCACATCTTTTTCTTGCAGAAGATTGTACTGTGACAGCGAAGGTGTGGTTGCAATTGGGAGCATCGAAAAAAACAACAGCGGCAAACAAATCATCGCACGGTTCAATTTATTCATTGGTCAACCTTTTCAAAATGATCTTGCTTTGGAATTTCGCATCATCCGGATTTTGATTATCGCCTTTTGCTCCCCGACAGCAGCGTTTTTTTTGATCGTTCGCGGGGCGCATGGCGACATTAATTTACCGAACTGTCGTTAGTTGCAATTCTAGCCACCTAATCGGTGTCCAGCCAGCAACTCCAACCGGTTCTCGATCCCAACTTGGATTCTTGCCAATGTGGACCGGTAGCCAATGTAGTGCGAGAACAAAAACGCAATCAAATAGAGCAGTGACAAGACTCCAAAAATGACTCTTACCAATACCATGCAATCACCTTTTCCCAGCCACGCACACCCTGAGTGCGATTTCCACTATTGTTCTTGGGTTGGCATTGTAGCAGGAACTCTTTCCCGAAAAAATTTGGCTCAATCAAGCCACTTTTCATAATTGTTAGACAAATCGAGAAGCTTGCTCGAATCGAATTCAATGCCATCGGTATAATATTTGTCAGGAAGCGTAAACAAAAAAGTGAGGCTAAGAGGAATTCTAATGGCTAAGGGTGGATCTTCCAGGAAATTTTTGAGATTGATTCCTCGACCATTTCGCTCTAAAAATATTATGACCCGTTCTCCTTTGAGGGCTGCCCCCACTTCGGTCATGGCAGCTAACCAACTGTCTACCAGCGGATCTGCAACGGTAAAACCGAGCACGCTTCGTTGGTTTGAATTGGGCAACCATTCGAGGCCGTTGTCTTTTTCGGCGCGAACATGCTTCCACATCTCGTGATTCAATTCCGTTATCAAAATCAGCCGTCGACGGAACCGACCCAAACGGCGTGGCTCAGTAATACGAATCGATCCTATCTCGTCGTAATACATCAAGTAGTACCAAAAATCTCGCGAGAATAACGGGTCGCCATCAACTTCCTGCAAAAACAACCGGTCACCAACCTCGGGATTTTCAAAAAGTTCCTTAGAAAAAGTGTTGAATATCGGTTCGAGATCAAATGCCATCACAAAATCCAGGACGGCCGACATCAACTGACAGTAAATTCTCAGCCACGTGGCGTCGCCTCGATCGAAGTCGACGGGCAGTGTTTTGTTTCCGCGAAGAATTGTAAATTCCTGT
>JBGSIY010000489.1:0-1872 GCA_041742275.1 Pirellulaceae bacterium
GCCGGCGCTTTTGCCCAGACCTTGACGGGGGCTGAATTCGACTATGAAACAACAGAATTCTCATTGACGGCCACCCAGGAATTAGGCGAAGCCCTTCTGCCGCTACTTCAGGTCTCCTAGTCTTCGAATGTCTTCATCTTCTCGCAGGCATCTGAAAAAAAGATTTGCATCTGCGCGCAAAAAAAGGGGACTGACATTCTCCCTGCCAGCCACCTTTTAACGCCCTGGTTCTGGGCAGGATGGAACTATTTGCTGTGGGTCAGCTGTTGTTTTCGTTCGACAATCAAAACTAGTTTTAAAAATCGCCCCTAGCGCTTGGATTTACCGAAATGAAGCAACAAAACAAGCTCGCCTTGGCCGGCTGGGCATGGATGATGCCGAAAGTAAACGTCCCATGTGGCCCCTGTGCATCAGAAAAATAGGGCCCGCCAGCAAGTTTGAACGGCCGAGTTATGCCAATACCATCGTTCCGCGATCGGACTACTCTCAGCAACGCTCACAATCAATCGCCAAATCCCCGCCAATGAATAACGCCAGAAGGGGCGATTGCATTTACGAGATAACTTTTTAAAACAGGGATTGCACAACGGTGCCGGAGCCTCATTCACCCATTTTGCAAAAACCCGAATTTATGGCGAATCCATTCCCCCTCGTGCTCGGCACTCACAACCAAAAGAAGGTCGTTGAACTTCGCGACATTTTTCGAAATGTTCCCATTCAGCTTCGTTCGTTAGCCGAGTTCCCCGAAGCCATAGAAGTAGAGGAGACGGGTACTACCTTCGCAGAGAATGCCAGCCTCAAGGCCAGTGAACAGGCCCAACATTTGGGCCAATGGGTCCTAGCAGAAGACAGCGGTTTGAGCGTCGCCGCACTCGACGGCGCCCCCGGAGTTTACTCGGCTAGATTCTCGGGGGACCCTCGTGACGACAATCGAAATAATCAGTTTCTGTTAGAGAAACTACAAGGAATCAAACCGGCGAGTCGCAACGCTTGGTATACTTGCCACATGACTCTGTCCGATCCCCAAGGGAAAATTTGGATCAGCTGCGCCGGCCATTGTCATGGTAGAATCCGCGAAAAACACTCGGGAGTCGCCGGGTTTGGTTATGATCCTTTGTTCGAAGTCGTTGAGTACCACCGTACCTTCGGCGAACTGGGCCTGGCGGTAAAATCCATGATCAGCCATCGCGCGATTGCAGCGAGAATTTTCCTGCGGGAATTCCAAAGGCTGAATCCTAGCACCACCTAAAAATCAAACCGATTTCGCGGTAGATCCTCTCCGATCGCCACCGAGTCAGATGGCAAACGAGTCAGCAGGCAAACAAGTCTTATGGAAAAAGCAAGCTTTTTGTTCCACTCGATGATGCCGGTCCATCTCGTCTGATGTCAATCGAGAAAACGAAACGGGGCGGAACCCGTTACCGCTGGTTCAAAGCTAACAAGCAGGCAATGTTGGCACAGTAGAAGTTGGCACCGTAAAAGTTCGCGCCGCAAAAACTGGCACCGTAAAAGATACCCTGGTGCCTGGATTAATTCGCATCGGTCGAGATCGATTCACCGGCAAGTTCTTTTAGGTACCGCATGCGTATCAAGTTGCCATGACGCTGGCTCAATTCACTTGCTTTGTAAGTCGCCATGGCTCGATCGTATTCGCGTCGTGACTCGAATGAACGACCCAATAAATAGCGTGTCGCGCCCCGCCATCGCTCATTGTCTTGGCTGCTGGAAATTCGTTCCAACCAATTCGCGGCCGTCCCTAAGTTGCCATTGTCAAAATGGGACTGAGCCATAGAAATCCCAGCATCACGACGGACCAAACGCATACTCGCTTGAACCCCCCGGAGTTCATTCGTGAACTCAGCCGCATTTTGC
>JBGSIY010000490.1:0-4830 GCA_041742275.1 Pirellulaceae bacterium
ACGTCAATAATATTAATACCCACGAGGGAGGAACGCACGTATCCGGATTCCGTACCGCTTTGACTCGGACACTTAACAACTACGGCAAAAAAAATAACTTGTTCCCGAAAGATATGGCAATCACGGGCGAAGATTTTCGAGAAGGTCTATCCGCAGTGATATCCATGCGCATACCAGAACCCCAATTTGAAGGACAAACCAAAACAAAATTGGGAAACAATGACGTCGAAGGTTACGTCAATTCCATTTTTGGGGAATACCTGAAAACATATCTGGAAGAGAACCCCAACACAGCAAAAATTATATTTCGCAAGGGGATTCAAGCAGCGGAGGCTCGCGAGGCAGCGAGAAAGGCTCGAGAGCAAGTACGTAGGAAATCGGTACTGGGGGGGGGAGGACTCCCCGGTAAATTGCGAGACTGTTTGAGCAGCGATATGGAAAAATGTGAGCTGTATTTGGTCGTAGGTGATTCGGCCGGAGGGAGCGCCGAGGGGGGACGCTTGAAAGAGTTTCAAGCCATCCTGCCACTGCGTGGAAAAATCATCAACGCCTACAAAGCTCGCGAAGATAAGGTACTCGCGAACGAAGAAGTTCAAAGTATCATCAGCGCGATTCGAATTGGCGTCGGAGCCGATCAAGATGTAACGCGGCGGCGATATAACAAGATTATTATCATGACCGACGCCGACGTCGATGGCTCGCACATCCGCACTTTGCTGCTTTGCTTCTTCTATCGGCAAATGTATCAACTCATCGAGGGCGGACATATTTATGTCGCACAACCACCCTTGTTTCGCGTGAAAACAAAGAGAGAAACGTACTACGTCCAAACAGAAGAAGAATGGAAGAACCAACTGCTCGCTCGAGGCCTGGAAGACGCCTCATTAGCCACCGAAGACGGTCGAGTCATCAACGGTGAAAATATGGAAAAGCTGTGCCGCACGCTGGCCAGCGTCGAAGATGCCATTGTTGCTCTCGAACGAAGGGGCGTCAATTTAAAGACTCACGCTGAACGGATGGATGCTGAAACCGGTCGACTCCCCATTTACCATGTCTTCGTAGGAAGCAATGAATATTGGTTTGCCACCCGCAAAGAACTCGATGACTTTATCAAAAATCACGAGGCGACAACCGGCGCAGAACTCAATGTGAACAACACCCAACTGAACAGCGGCGCCACCAACTTAGATACCACGTTAGAGGAGAATCGTATACAAATCGTCGAATTTAACGAGGTCCGTACGATAAATTCCGGTTTGAAGGAAATCGAAAATATGGGATTCGGCATCGATTCCCTATGGCCCGAGGAGAGGACAGGACTAGAAAATAGTCGCTATCAGATTACTCGGGGTGAATCCACCAGCGGCATCGACGACCTGCGAGGACTGCTGGCCGCTATTCGAGCCGCTGGAGAAAAAGGAATGACAGTCACTCGCTTTAAAGGACTGGGTGAGATGAACGCAGAAGAACTAAGAGAAACCACGCTAGACCCAGCCAACCGCACGCTGATTAAAGTCAGCATGGTCAATGCGGCAGAGGCTGACGAAATGTTCCGCATTCTCATGGGAGACAAGGTCGAACCACGGCGGGAATTTATCGAAAAGCACGCTTTGGACGTGCGAAATCTGGACATTTGATCGCCATCGAGTCCGAAATCTCAGTGGAGCCAAATTTCAGTGACACCCGCCGCACGAGGCGTAGTAATGCCAACAACAGCCAAATCATCTCATTCAAAAGTTGTGAAGCTTGACGGATCAGTGCGGTTGAATGTCAGACGACGGATTTGCAATCCTTAGCCGACGGCGTGCCGAGCGGACACGTCATTTGGGATCGACGAGGCATGCGGTGCTGTCTCCGCCACTCTGGATCACCGTTGATGCATCAACGGAGGTGGCGCATGGGCTCAACACATGCGCGATCGACATTCGTTTCGCAATGGTTCTCGTGAGTCGACCGTGTCCACATTGCAAGACCGCCGGAGACCGTTGAATTTGCCCGAACAAATGTCGAAGACAGCAAATTGCCCGCCGGTAAATGAAGAAGACACCCCTATTCAGGAAAGCCTCACAGAAATGACCACGTTTCAACATCACTTCGATAGCGTCGAAGATTATTTGCATCACCGGGAACCCTACTTATTGGTCGATCGAATCGTCGATTTGCACGAGACCCAGGTAGTGACTCAAACGACAGTTCCCACAAACGCCTTTTACATAACAGGACATTTTCCCGGTGCACCGGTGATGCCCGGCGCCATGATGCAGGAAATGACGACTCAATCGGCGGGAATATTAATTGCCGCCTATCACAATCCCATGTCCAAATACAACACTCATGACCCAGATTTTAATGAATTTGCATTAGGAGTATTAGTTCGCGTGAAAAACGCTCGGTATCGCGGATTCGTCCAACCAGGTAAAACGTTGCAAACTCAAGTGACTCTCCGAGAACAAGTCAACATGATGTTTGAGTTTCGAGGTGAAGTCTCTTTGGATAATCGAGTTATCATGCGGAATACCTTTCAGTTAACAAACTTGCCGACCTCACAATTGCGTGCAAGTTAATTGAGATGGCGATTTCCCCGAGACGATGAATGAATGACTCTGCCCGCGGGATGGTGCCTTATTTCCACTAGAGGCACCCAAATCGATGCTCAGGCGAAATTTGCCTAAGTCACCTAAAGTTAACCCAGCCAGAAAAATCTTCTCTACGCAATTAAATTTATCCCCAGTCGCCGTTGACGTCAGCAGCGGCAGAAATCATGATCGACCTATCGAATTAGGGCGAATATCAACCGGCAAGTAACGGGCAATAGTTGAACATGGTTTCAAGCAGCACGTCATCCAGAGCGATTAGATTCAGTGGATTCTTGTTATGGATTTTCAGTAGTGTTTTATCACTGAACGCTCAAGAAATCAAAACCAAGAAAATTATTGGAACGGTAACGGCTAAAAAGAAATACAGTATTGAAGTCGTGACTCATGAAGGTTACGAAAATGTAGTGTTACCGACTTCAACGCCGATTTTTCAGCAACTTGATCGCCCGGAATGGAATTGGGCACAGCAGTTGATTCATATGAAATTGTTGGCATCAGCGACGGACGGTGACCCACAACATGATTATCGACTGGAATTGCCGATACCCAACCCGCTGTATGTGGTGGGGCGATTTGCGCATCAGGCCGAGTACGAACGACTTTGGAACCGCCCCCAGAAAGCAGTTGTTCGTTATCTCCTGACCTCCCAAGAATCACCCCCCGAGGTCCCGCTGTCCGGCGAGCAATATTTGAGGGGAAAAGTCATCGGAGTATCCGATCAAGACATTGTTGTTGTTCAGGCCGGTACCGAAACGCTGAAGGTCAAGTTGGGAGATCGCGATGCGAAGATCGAGGGTTTTACCATGACCAAGTTAGAACCCCATGCGGTGACGGTCGACATCGATGCTCATTGGATCGATGGCAAGTGGGTGGCCCAAGAAGTAAACTTTCGTCAACAGATCGATCGAAAGCCACTGGAGACGGGGGAGCTACCTCGCCTGCTGTTGTTAGGTGACGAGCTCACATTGGCCATGCACCGACCTTTGTGCGAACAGCTTGCCGGAAAATTCAATATCTATCACCCACCAGAAAACTGCCGCGGCTACGGGAACTGGGCACGCATCGGATGTTGGGTGGGAGATTACCGAACCGAGGGACGACAATGGGACGCCATTGTCTTCACGACGGGGTTGACCGACACCCAGCAGAGCACCGCGCAATATACGGACAATTTAGACAAGTGGATCACCTCACTGGAATCCACCAATGCACGATTGATGTGGTTGCCGGTCACCTCCAGGAACTTAGAAGATCGAACCAACGTTGACCAGCTGAATCGCACAGCGCGATCGGTTATTGCGAAACATCCATCCACGATAATCATACCCGTCGAAACCGCGAACGAACTGCCAAAATCGGGAGTCGAGGAATTACAATGGCGCGCTGAACAAATCAGTAAATTTCTTCTCTCGGATTCGAGTCAATAAACAGTCGGCGACCGCCGATCTCGAGGTGAGAACAAATAAAGTTGGGTAGATGCCGATCCAAAAAAACCGGGCGGCCATGTTTGTGGCTGTCCGGTCGAGTTGGACGACTTTTCAAGATCACAGTCAGTGTCCGTTATCGAATGTTCGGACCCGATTTCTCGGAGAGACGTTGCGTGTTTGATTTAAACACCAGCACACTGTCTTCCGCAGTAAGACTAATATTGGTATCGCCAAAGGTCAATTTGGCTCGGACAATATACTCGCCAGGAACATTGCTGCCCGCTTTGAACCGCATTTCCTTTTTTTCCTTGGCGGCAATAGTAGGTACGGTGAATGAAAGCGATCGCAATGGAGTTTCCAGAGTGGCATTTTCTTGGGAAATGGCGACCCAATTGTTCGGCAGGTCAACGTTGACGGCAACGTCGCTGGCAGTTTTGGATCCATGATTTTCCAGGACAATCACGTAGTCGGAGGCTTCGCCCGCCGGCATGGGATCCACGAGGTTTCGGATCGTCATCGTCACATCGGGTCGCGAGTCGATGAACGTCGGCAATTTAATGGTTTTGGCTTGCGTTTCGCGACTTTCCATCCCCACGGTGAACTCAAATTGGCCAATTTGATTTGACTTACTGATCCATTGAATTTCAGTTGTCTCGCCGGTGGCAATTCGCGGTATGGTCCAGGACAGCTTCTTTCCGGTGGCATCGGCAATGCATTCGTGACTGACCGTTTGGATTTCAATCGAGTCGGGCGTGACTAGCCAGACTTTCACGTCATGAATTTCCGCTTCACTGATATTGGAAATT
>JBGSIY010000491.1:0-9903 GCA_041742275.1 Pirellulaceae bacterium
ATGGAGTCCCTGGTCACCTGGCAGAACCCGCCCGCCTCCCTCTGCGCCCTGCTCACCGGCGAGGCCGCCCTGCTCTGCGCGCACTACATGTTCACCCTCGGCGACGCCTCCTTCCTCAGCGGTACGCCCCCGTCTGGTTTCATACATCGCAGCAGGCACAGCACGTATGACGCGCGCCCCCCGCGCAGGCACCTGAGATTCTCAGCGGGGTTACAGAGGTAACCAAAGAATTTCATGCGGACCAACCAGCGATTTCGGAGCGGGATCTCAAACCTTGCTGGGCAGCGATGATTGAACTGGATCGGCCGTTGACCGATCAATGGGTGGGTGCGTTTGTGCACGACTCATGTATTAGCTGGATCGCGCGGAATAACACCAAGCCGGGGCGAGTTGCCGAGCGCGAACTGGTCTTGATGCACGCCACACCGGATTGGACAGCTCAGCACTGGGACGATCCAGTGGAACAAGTCGTAGCCGAATTGACTGAAGAATTGAGGCGTTGTACCAACAGCCAACCTCAGCAACCCATTTCGGCGACGGGACATCGATGGAAGTATGCCATCGATCCCGAGCCGTTACACGCGGGGGCTCATTATGATCGAGAGTTGGGTCTGGCGTTGTGCGGAGACTGGGTGGCAGGATCGCGAGTCGAAGGGGCGTTCCTGTCTGGCATGGCGGCCGCAGGGCAGATCCTCGGAAGCCTGCCGACGAGCTCAGGCAATCGGCCGGGGTACCTGTTTGAGCTTTAAAGGGAGAATCGAGTGACAGGCGACTGCTGTTGTTTCTCGGTCGCATCAACCACTTCAGGAGCCGGTCACTTGATTTAGGGTAGTAAATTTTGCTAACGATCGAGCGGTGTCGAGAACGTTAACAACATCCAGGACATTCGTCCCTGATTCCTAAATGTGATAAAACACGCGATTGAGAATAAAAATTTCTTTCCGCAAAGGCGACCTCATCAATGCCAAAATGTTTTCAACAGGTGCCGTCAACCCACGGCACAACTGCCGTCAGCGATTGCAGTTTTTGTGTTTCATTTATCAGCATTTATCTCAGTTGACTGGCTCCGAGCCTCAGATAGTTTTGCCAATCGATCATCGAGAGTCTTTTCAATTCGCATTCGCTCAGGCAAGGAAAGTTGAAGTCTCTGGAGACGCTTAGCAACACCCGCTTTGCCAGCCAGCAGCAGCGGTTCGGCTTCCGTAAATTTTTGCTTGGCCAATAGACAATCGCCTAACATACTCATTGCCGAATAATGTTCCCAATCCTCTGGAGCGACAACTTCATACACGGAAATCAGTTCCCGCAGCGTAGGTTCCGCGTCCTCAAATCGTTGTTGGGCAACCATCACGGTGACAATTCCATGCTGCAGCCGACACCACGAAACGTTTTTCGTGTCGCCCAGTTTCGAATTTTCAGAACGTTCAGAAAGCATATCCCGGTAGTAAGACTCTGCTATGTCAAAACGATTCTGCAATATTGCAATCCGGGCCGCATGCTCTTTTAGCCTTCGTTTTATCAGACGACTTGTTAGGGTGGGTAGCGTAGCAGCCTGTTCGAACATTCGTTTCAGGCGAGCGTCGGCAGCTTCGCTATTTCCCAAAAGTTCTTGCGACAAGGCGATCTGGAAATGCAAATCAACCAAATTTAGATTGGCGATTCTTTCTTGGTTTTCCAAAACGCGACTTCCTTCTTCGATGACAGAGTTTGTCTTTTCTTGTGCCAAATAAATTTTTAGCAGGTCACTATGAGCATTTAAAACTAAAGTGCTGATTTGATTGGGCTTCGTGTCAATCTCGTATGCATGGATGGCATCTCGAATGATTGTTTCTGCGTCCTCGTAACGCTCTTGTTCAGCTAAAAAGCGGGACAACTTTTGTCGTGACACCATGGTGCTCAATGAGCTTTGACCCGTGCCCAGGTCCCTTATCCGGGACTCAATTGATACTTGTTGCCATTTAGCTGCTTTTCCAAATTCATGTTGGCGCTCGTACAATGTTACCAATCGCTCGATAGCGTCCGAGTAGATTTCTCGGTAGCTCGCATCGGTGAGGGAAGAAGTTTGGTCGACGATTTTCAATAACAGGGTTTCTGTCTGCAAGCACTCCGGGTGGTAAGGCATGTGGGCCTGTCTTGCCAAGTACGCAGCACAGAGTTCGAGTTGAATTCGCAGTTCAAGCTTGGTTTGTTTGGCTGACGGCTCGTCGTTCGACATCATTTGTTTGTATGTTTCTAAGTACTGAGTGAGAAACATCACCGCGTCGTCTGGTTTTCCTTCTTTCAGATGGCGTCGAGCCAGTTTAACGGTAGTTTCCAAGGTTTGGTCATGCCACGGTCCAATTGTATTGACCTGGAGTTGTAGGATTTCGCGATAAACGTTTGTCGCTTGAAGGTAGCGATTAGGTACTTTTGAATCGTGTTCCCAAGCTTCGGCCAAACGCTCACGTGCCAGGACCGCCAAGGAATGTGCGGTTGGCAACGATTTGTCAATACGTTGAATCACATCTAGGAACTGCGATCTTGCTTCTGAGTGACGCTTGAGGCCGTTGAGTACGCAGCCGCGATTGATTTGGGCTGTCAGTGTCTCTAGGGCGTCTGGACCCCGTGACTTCAATCTCAGAGGGAGCAACTCATCCAAAATTTTTAGAGCCCTATCGTAGGCTCTAATGTCAAAGTAGAGTACGGCCAAGTTACCTTGAGCCGTGAGCAGGATCGAATGTTCAGCACCTAGAACTGTTTTGCTCCGTTCGATAAGTTCGTGATACAACTGTACAGCCTCGTCCGCCCGCCCCATACTGCGCAACAGGTCTGCCTGATCAAATTCCAATTGGATCACTTCGCGATGGTCAGGACCTAACAAACTAAGTTTCGCGTGATGAGCCTGTTTAAGGATTGTGTGGGCTTCGTCCAATCTTCCTTGGTTCTTGACAGTCGAGGCCAAAAATGGATATGCGACATGACTGTACGCGGCTTCTGCTCCCTCGGCAGCCTCCACGCTCGACAACGTTTTGCGGAGTAATTGTTCCGCTGCGTCGTGTTGCGATAAACGATTGAGTACATGACCAAGGTTGGCCTGAGCCGAGAGAGTCAAGGGATGCTCGGTACCGTAAAGTTGTGTGTAGCCGGAGACAACCTGTTCGAATATTCGCCGCGCCTCGGCGTATTCACCTTTGTTGTCGCAGCGAATCCCTTCTTTTTTCAGGCTTGCGAGTGTATCGGGATGATGTTCCCCCCAAATGCGCAGGCGAACGTTTAGAATCTCAAGAAAGATCGCATCTGCCTTTTCCTCGTTTCCGAGCTCCTCGTACTGAGAGGCGAGATTGGATTTGGCAATGAGCGTTTCCCGGTGTTCATCCCCGAGCGTGCGTCGGCACAGGTCTAAGCATTGCTGAGCATACACCTCGGCCTCAGCGTGTCGGCCCTGCTCAAACCGCAAAACAACGAGTTGACTCAAGGCATTGCGGATCTCTTTTTCGTCTGCGTCATCGAAAGCCGTTTGGCGTTGATATCGCTCCAAAAGAAGTGGTTCTGCTTCGGACAGGCGATGCTGGTGGAGTCGCAGTATCCCCAACAATCCAATGGCTCGCGCCGTTTCCGGCAGGTCGGACAAGTCGGTGTGGGCTCTACCAATTTCCACAGCCCTGAGACAATGAGGTTCGGCTTGCGTGTATTTACCAAGTTCCATGTAAGCTTGTGCGATGGTGTAATGTAGAGAGCCTTCAACGGCCGGTAATTCTGCAAAACGCGCGCCGATTTTTTTCGAGGCTCGGTCCAGTACCGTAGCGAGTGTGATGTTGGGGTCGGGGAGATGATTGGATTCAAGCTGCAAAATCACATCCGATTGAGCGAGAATATCGTATTGCAGGAATTTGCTGATCGCCATGGCAAATGCTGATTCCTCGTCCGCAATTCTCGCGGCTTGTTTAGCACTCGCTGCTTCAAAATCCGCTCGTACTTTCTCTTGGTCGGCTCGTGCTTTTTCTTCAACGGCTTGCAATCGAGCTTTTCGCTCATTTTCGAAACGCTGATCTGCCAACCTTTCTGCCCGGTTGGCGCGATAGGCTTGTGTTGAGGTGCCAACCAGGCCGATGATCAAGGCACTGACAAGGAGGGAAGCGGTTGTCAGAAGGACTCGCTGTCGTCGCACTGCCTTCGTGAAACGGTACCATTTCGAGGGTGGGCAGGCGAGGACCGGTTCATCATCCAAGTAGCGCTGGACATCCGCCGCCAGAGCACTAGCAGTTTCGTAGCGCCGTTCGCGCTGCTTCTCGATGGCTTTCATCACGATCCAATCGAGTTCTCCCCGCAGTATGTCGCCTACCCGTCGTTGGTCAATTCGGCGGCAATCGGCAATAGTTGATCGGGCGTGGTTTTGCAGTGTCGTGATACGACTGCTGGGACGAGGAGGATCTTGTTCACGAATGATCCGTCGAAGCTCGTCAAAGCTGGCCTGCGAAAGCAATTCTTTAGTGAATGGTGTGGTGCCGGTAAGTAGTTCGTATAGCATTACACCCAACGAATAGATATCGCTGCGAGTGTCGATATCGATACCGTTCATCGCCGCCTGTTCGGGGCTCATGTACAGCGGTGTTCCTAACATTTGCCGGTAGCCGGTATGCAATGTGTGGTCGGTGAGTTGCTGATGGAGCGCTTTGGCGATACCAAAGTCGATGACTTTCGGGACGGCTTGACCGTCGTGCACAGTGACCAACACATTGGACGGCTTTAGATCGCGATGAATGATTCCCTTTTGATGCGCATGCTGAACGGCTCGACAAATGTCAATAAACAATCTCAGCCGCTCTTCTGTGTTCAGCCGCGATTCGTCGCAAAACTGGGTCACGGGGATGCCGTGGACTAACTCCATCACGAAGTAGGGGCGGCCGTCGACGTCAGTCCCGCCGTCTAGCACTTTCGCGATGTTCGGATGTTCCATCATGGCCAAAGCCTGGCGTTCAGCTTCAAATCTGGCGATCACCTCGCCAGAATTCATCCCAGGCCTGAGGGCTTTTAGGGCGACCTGGCGGCGAACCGGAGTCGTTTGCGCCGCCCGATAAACTGTTCCAAAGCCACCTTCGCCAATCTGCTCCAAAAGTCTGTAGGGGCCAACATCCCGGAGAACCCAGGGTTGAGGTATCGATTCCTGCACGGAATCATCCTCTGCCACTCCTGGTAACCCCAGCCGTGTCGATTGTATTCCAAAAGCGCTGACGATTTGATCCAGTTGATTCGTAGCTGCATCATGCTGGGAAACTGCTAAAAGTCGGTCAACCTTCTGCTGTAATGCAAGATCTCCATCGCACAGATTGTCGAGCAGTGCCTGCTGGTCTGCTGAGCTGGGCACAGCCATCACCCTCAAAAAAATCTCCTTGGCAGAGAGTCGTTTGGCGATATCGTCCTTCATCAGAAGTTCTCGTAGAAAACGTTTTGCTAGAAACCCAATCGATCTAGCAATCGACCGAAATCAACTTCATTTCAAACGGAAAGGTCATCGCTCCAAGGCGAGGAGCAATGACCGTTTAGACAACAGATTGAAAGTAAACCCTCAGGCTCCAAATGCGTTTCAACCCTTCCATCGTAAATTATCTGATCGGCGTTACCAGCGTTTCTAAGACGGCATTGAAAAGCCGAGGCTAAGGTTTTCGAGTGATCGCGTTGTGAACCGCAAAAAAACAATACGGAAACAAAACACGATCTCGATTCTACCCTAATCCGCGACCCCTTAGTGATTGTCCGGAAATAAGTTCCCGGATTAGCCGGAACGCAATAACGTCCTGTTCACTGTCAAACCGGGCGCTAACGCACTCCGGCGGATTTAAAAAACGGGATCTTTTTACGGGACAGTTCCTTAGTGAGTTTTTAGACTGGAAGCCAACATTTCTAAAAGGTCGTCGTCCAGCAGATCAAAATTCGCAAAAACTTCGTCCTGCGTTGTGTTAAATACTGACGCTCTTTCGAGAGCAGCCGCTGGTCGCCAGCTTGTCGGAGCAAGTCCCGAGGAAACCAGGTCAGTTGTAACTGACGGTAGTTCGGCCGCCTGATACTGAGTAATAACCACCCGATCCTCAGACCCGTACATGGGTGTGTTCTTCACAATCGTTGCGGGCATCGAGAACGAAAAAGCGAGATTTGATTCAAGCTTCGGGCTGTCACTGGTGAACACGGCTATAGGCGGAGGAGGATCGGCGATCCCTTGTGGGTTGCTATTGCCCGCAGCCAATGTAAATGTCAGGGCAGCCGATTGACTGCCTGAATGGCGACTGCGACTGTTTGTGTACTCATAGACGCGATCGGTTCCGTTGTCGACAATCCAAATACTTTGACTCGCGCCAGATGGATCGATGGTGATCCCCGTTGGTTTTGCATTGACGGAACTGATGGTCCAGCTTCCTACAAGTCCACCCGTCATGGTGTATTTGAAGACTTTGTCTGTGGTACTGTCGTTGACGACCCACAAGTTGGCCCCATCGGTCACGATGTCCTTGGGACTGCGGTTGCCGCTGTTAAGTGCAAAATTGCTCGTGGCATTTTGGCTCCCCGAGAGACGACCCGCGGCATTGGCGTAACGATAGACCCGATCTTGTCTCGCATCGACCAGCCAGACATCGACACCGTTGGTCGCAATGCCTTCGATCGTTGCGTTCGAGGCCAGAGAACCGGCAGACCATGAACCCAACAAGGCCCCGGCATCGTTGTAGACATAGACTTTTTTATTGGCGTCGACAACCCAGACCTTGTCACCCGCCACGGTACTGGCCGCTCCGCGCGGAGTCGCGTTACCGCTATTTAGCGAATAGTTTTCAATGGAACTACCGTCGGCAGCATACTCGAACGTACGATTGATTGAAGCATCATCGACGACGTAAAACTTGGTTGCCTGTGTCGGGCTGAGTTTCAACACGAACGCGCCTGGCCTGCTCACGTTATACGTTTGGTTCGGATGCGGGTTAAAATCAAAGACTGTCGAAGCGGACATTCCTGACAATAGCACCCCGCCATGACTGTCGGGTGAAATTTGCCAAACCGAGTCGATGCTTTGGCCACCCACTAATCCAGCCCATGTGATATTACCAGAGTGATCAAGGGTCATAATCCAAACGTCGTTACTTCCCATTCCAGCCAGAGAAATCTCGGGAACAGGATTGAAGCTCCCTGGGGCGGTGATCCCTGTCGCGATGAAGCCATTCTCCATGCCGATCATCGAACGAATTGTAAAAACTCCAACTGCTGCATTTGCGGACTCTAGTTCGCCATTTATTTCATTGAATTTCGCAAAGAAGTTTCGAGTCCCTTGAGCGGATGGTAACGAATACACGCCGTTGTTATGGTTAATCTGTACCTGCCCACTATACCCACCAAGAACAGCAATGGCCCCATCAGGACCCACCGCAAGTGAATGATCGCTCACTGCTGATGCAGGCTCAGCGGATGTGTCGGAAATAAACGAAGCGGCCCATAGAAACTCGCCGTCGTTTGAAATCTTGGTTAGGAATCGATTGTTGGCTGCTGATGAACCAGTGACAAAGAATTCGTTTGGACTCAAATCGAGATCAACTGTCCCCTTGAAACTTCCGGAAACGTAAAGGTCACCGCTCGAATCGCGAATCAGTTTGCTGGCCCGAGCATCGGTAGGAAACTGAGAGGTTGAAACCAAGTTTCCGCTTGTATCAAACTGTCTCATACTCGATGTCGTTTGACGGGGAGTGACGACAGTAGAACTGCTTGATATGACTGTCACTATTCCGTCGTCGTCGACCACGATTTGGTTGGTATGCTCATCATTCTCAGTTCCCCAACTTGCAGTCCAGAGGAAATTTCCACTCGGATCAATTTTTGTAACAAACGAATCTCTGAGACCCAGACTCGTGTGTGTGTCTCCACCGAAATCGGCCGTCGCCGCAAAGCTGCCTGTCAGGAAAGCGTTTCCCGCACTATCAGTTGCAATCTGAATCACCGAGTCATCGGAATCGCGCGTTGAGTCGCCCCCCATCCGGCGTGCCCACAGAAATTGACCCGCCGGGCCATACTTCGCGATAAACGCGTCACCGGCTCCGCGAGCCGTCATGATGTCCGCTGAATCTGTATGAACGGCATGCCTATCAAAATCAGCGATGCCCTCAAAAATGCCACCCAAAAATGTATTACCTGCCGAATCTGAGGCAGCAGTAAATCCATAGGACTTGCCATCAGGCCAATCGCTTTCTGTGGATATCACGGAATCAAACGATAGCCCAGCCAATAGATTTCGAGCTTCGAGTTGTGCGAAACTAAGCAATTGCCCCGTTTGTCGTGTTCGTCGCCGAATTTGGTTTCGCTTGATAGGGTACTTGCCGCCAATGTCCGACTGGCTCAATTCAGACCCCAACACTTTCGCGACTTTACGTTTTGACCGAAGAAACATGACTGCAATCCTTGTGCCTGATTGAGAGTGGTAACGCGCAGCAATTTTTTCTGCCTAACAATTCTCAATGCAAGAACCAATGGTCAGTCGTCCGGGAAAATTTCACGAATTACACAAGATTATTCAGAATCAGCGGAAACGTTGCGGGCGGCAAACCAAGCCCGGGCGAACTTCCAGTTTTCGTAAGCCTCTGTGCGGGATAGATTTAGAGCCTCGCCCGCCTCGGTAACAGATAGGCCAGCAAAAATTCTCAGTTTGACTAACTCTGCCGCCAAAGCATCCTCCGTTGCGAGCTGAGTCAAGGCCTCGTGCAGATCAAGAACCAAATCCGGATCATGGGAGTCCGGAACCGCCAGTTCTTCTAGGCCGATTCGTCGCGCATTACCACCTCGTTTGTCGGCGCCTTTCGCCAATGCCCAGTTCACTAGAATTTGCCGCATGGAATTGGCCGCTGCGGCAAAAAAATGAGAACGGCCTTGCCATGTTTGATCAGCCCCCACCAGCCGCAGATAGGCTTCATGCACAAGGGCTGTCGCTTGCAGAGTATGGTCCGGCCTTTCTGCAGCCAACCGCACGGCCGCTAATTTTCGCAGTTCTTCATACACCAGAGGCATCAACTTCGAAGTCGCGTTCGGGTCCCCCGCTTCAATTTGCTTTAGGACTCGAGTGATATCGCTCATAGGGAACTACCTCATCCATTGCGTGCGGGTACAGTTGGCTGGTGGCATTCAGGAGCTGACCGGATTCATAACAGCGAATTCCAGCGTTTGCTCATTAAAATCATACTTAGCGGATGGCGACAAATCTTTGGATTTTTACCACATCTACAAAAATCGTCAGACTTTTTGAAGTCTTAGAATAAAACAGAAAAAATATTGTAGGAGGCATGTGCCCCGACGGCGATGCCCAGGCCGCGGTAAAAAAACATTCCCCCAAAAGCCATGCCCAAAATGCAACGGCAAATAAAACTCGTCCAGTCAAACTCCAAACCAGCGGGATTCCAGATCGAGTAATGCAGGGCTGAAAATAAGCTCCCTGTCAAAACGATAGCGATTGCCAGGGCCAACGGCGTGCGCAGACGGAAATAACGCAACAACGAAAAAGCACCAGACAACAGCAACAATCGAAACAAAACTTCCTCGTAAACACTGGTTCCGAGATGTTGCGTCGATTGAACTGCCCACTGAAAGGAATTGATTCGCGAGGGCGGTGTGGTGACAGAAAGGAATGAGGGCTCATGCATGGAGTTGGCTGCCATGACCGCTTGGGCAGCAAAAAACAAAAGTGCTCCCAAAATGATTGATTCCACAAACATCCCGGCGACATAGTGAGGGTGGGCCCGCCAGTTGTCTTCCGACCGACGGTGCCAGGCCAAGATGATTGCAATCGAAGCTAGCGACGCGATCAAACAAGGTGCGAATCCCCAATCATCAAATAACGAAAAAAACCATCGCTCCAGCCCACTGCGGGCGATCGCCGTTTGGGAGTAAAGTGCGCTCAAT
>JBGSIY010000492.1:0-1577 GCA_041742275.1 Pirellulaceae bacterium
CTTTGATCTTTTTCACGTCCTCTTCGTTCAGCCCCAACGATTCCATGATTTCTTTGTTTCCCAGTGCATTGGCTGGGCCGCCGTTTCTAAGCTTTTGCTGGAAACTGATTTGCTGCAAACGCTCCAATTGCCGAGGGAGCAAAATCCCTTCAATGTCTTTTCGCTTTTGTGCCTCAATTTCTCGAATGCTCTCCTTGAGAATCTTGGCTGCTTCGGGATCGCCGTTCTTGAGGTTATCAAGTTGTTTGCGAATCCGATCATTGTAAGATTTTTGAAGCTCGTCATATTGCTCGCGTTGTTCGCCAACCAATTCGAGTTCTTCTTGAATTTGGCCGTCGGAAAGCATTGCAAAAGGATCGGCCGAGGCGAAATTACCAAAGGCCATGCCTGGCCCCATTTCCGTGGAAAACATCATCCCCTTGCCGGAACTGTCGATTCCCGAAAAACTCATCACCATCGGTTTTCCGTCGCCGCCACCATCGGCTTGAATCATGATCGCCGAGGATTCGACAATCCCGCTCTGCTTTTGCGATCCCTCTTGAGTTGCCTCTCCGTCTTGTGCCGAAACCACCGACACCGCCGATACGACTGAGAAAACAGTGAGTATCAACAACGGAATTGAAGCCCTTAAAAATTTCGCGCTCACCAACAACTTGACGATTTTCATTAAAAGCACTCCTAAAAAGTATTTTCCGAATTTCCTGCGACACCTACCAACCAATCAAATTACCAGAACTAACAAATCTTTAGCAGGTCAATCGATCTGAAACCATTGTACCACCCAATGTTTTTTGGCCTGATCAGACCGTGAGACTCCATTCCAAAAATGACGCAACATCCGTCGACCATCTGGCCATTGGTTTCCTGTTTTTTTCAATTCAGACCACAACGCACAGCTAATCGAGAACGTCCGCAAAACGAGGACTTGCCTACAGCCTAAACCCGGTTGTCGACGAGGACTCCCCCAACGACTGTAAATTAGACCTAAGAGATCCCATTTGCCTCATAGGGAAAATATGGCAACCCGTCTAACCCGACCCCCTCTTTAGTTTAAAGTCGTTAAAAACCGTGAATCCCCCAGCGAAAACTCAAAAATAAGCTACTTTTTTATTTGACGTTCAGAGCCCGAGTCATAAAATTCCGATTCTCAAGGCAGTCTTCAGTCTTACCTAAATTCCAATTCTTGAATTTTCGCGGGGATTCTCATCGTGTTATCGAAATTTAGCTGGAAATGCGGCGTTCTATCGGCCATTTTTGCAATTATTTGCGGAGGCGCAATCTCCGATGCAGCGGCTCAGGAAACAGCCGTACTCTTTGCCGGTGCTGGCCTCCAGTCGCAATGGGCAGAGCCGCAGTGGATTCCCTACGTTTTGGGCCCGCGAGAACTTCGCGAGGAAATCCGCAGTCTACCGATGGAGCAACGTCCCTATCGCCCCATGCATTTTTACGGCAACACAATTCGCCGAGAATATTATCGCGGTTCTCCCACTCCCTTGCCTCGCGACTTTTTCGAAGCCAGCAATAGCCTTTTTCGGCCCCGATCCGCGTCTCCAATGACTCCACGGATATTATCACGC
>JBGSIY010000493.1:0-3386 GCA_041742275.1 Pirellulaceae bacterium
GACAATTGTATAAACGTTGGGGACAATTCAGCTCTTTTTCTTCACCCGAATTATTCGGTTCAATCGCCAGAAAACCTTACGGTTGGCTGGTCGCGTGTGCTGAACAGTTGAGCTGGACCCTGAGCCAGCGTTTGGGACAAACCACGCCAGCGACTTATGTGTTGATCGATGCCCCGCCAGTGGGATTGGAAGTCCAATTTGAAATTGATGTCAAAGAACAAAAAACGGGGCAGTACTTTTCACTCGGGGAACTTTCGCCCGTTGTCAAATCTCTCGCCGAACGGCAATTTGACGACTACGTAAAACAAGTTCGCGTATTTGTTCATCCAGAACTAAGGCCACAGGTCGAGCACCTGGATTTAGCGACACTTCTGAATGAGGCTGCAGGCCAAGTCAAATGGCCTATTGCATGATCGCGACAGCCGCTCGCCAATAATTTTCTTAAAACCGACCCGACAATCGCCAAAACACCCAGGACATGACTTCGGATTTTAGGCGCTGGTGAGTAAACTGATAATAAACCACTCTTCTTTTCTCGACTTATTATGAACAGCACCGAAAAAACGGAACGAAACGACTGGCACCCCCAATCTTGGCACACGAAAACAGCCAAACAACAACCCACCTACGCGGACCCCTTGTTCTTGCAATCCGTTTTGGAGCGGTTAACAAAGCTCCCCCCGTTGGTAACGAGTTGGGAAATTGAATCCCTCAAACAACAATTGTCGGATGTCCAGGCAGGGAATTCATTTTTGCTGCAAGGTGGCGACTGTAGCGAAAGTCTCGACGATTGTTCGACCGCCGCGATTGTCCGCAATCTCAAAGTCCTCATGCAAATGAGTTTCGTTTTGATCTACGGTTCCATGCGCCGGGTCGTTCGAGTCGGGCGGATTGCCGGCCAATACGCCAAACCTCGCTCGGCCGATTTCGAAACCAAGGATGGCGTGTCCCTCCCTGTTTATCGCGGCGACATTGTCAACCGCAGCGGCTTCACTCCGGAAGATCGGGAGCCCGATCCGGAACTGATGTTAAGGGGGTATGAACGAGCTGCTCTGACCCTGAACTTTATTCGCAGTTTGATCGGTGGCGGCTTTGCCGACCTTCACCATCCTGAGAATTGGGAATTGGATTTTGCCAGCAATTCGGCTCGAGCCCAAGACTATCATCAGATGGTACAGTCCATCACGCAATCATTAAAATTCATGGAAGCTGTCCTTTCGACCAACTTCCAAGAAAGCTATGGAGTCGATATCTTCACCTCTCACGAAGCGTTATTATTGGCTTACGAGGAGGCGCAGACGCGACAGGTACCTCGCCGTCGTGGCTGGTACAACTTGGGCACCCACCTCCCCTGGATTGGATATCGAACCAACGACGTCAACGGAGCGCACGTCGAATATTTGCGAGGCCTGGAAAATCCGGTCGGCGTGAAAATAGGTCCGGCAACAACTCCAGAACAATTGGTCGAGTTGCTCCGTACGATCAATCCTCGCCAGGAACCGGGCAAGGTCGTATTAATTCACCGCTTTGGTGTTGACCAAATCGCTGGCGCACTGCCGCAATTGATTGATGCTGTTAAAATGCGATCCATGCCCGTGGTCTGGTGCTGCGATCCCATGCACGGGAATACTTTTTCAACAGACCAAGGGATCAAGACACGGAGCTTTGATAGCGTCTTCAATGAGTTGATTCAAGCGTTTGAGATTCATGCTGCCGCCGGTTCCTATTTGGGCGGAGTACATTTAGAAGTGACAGGAGATAATGTAACAGAATGCATCGGAGGGGCGGCCGATCTGGCCGAATTGGATTTGACACGCGCCTACAAAAGCGCTGTTGACCCGCGGTTGAACTATGATCAAGCCATGGAACTGGCGTTTTTAATTGCAAGTAAAATGCCCAAAACCGTTGGCTTGAAATAGTTCTAAATCCAGTTCCGCTCAGAAAAGTCTTGACGAAACGCGTTTGATATGAAAAATCAGAATGAAGCTTTCGCCGATCTCACCCAACTTTGAAATACCCAATTGAATATGCCTTTGTTAGATCCCATTCAGCCAGTCAAGAAGCAGGAATTGATCCAGCGTTGCGAGGAATTGATCTCCGTTCGATTTCAAAATCCGACGTACGTCTTGGATGCGCTGACACACTCCTCGGGAGCCGATTCCTCGACGGCATCGAATGAGCGACTGGAATTTCTAGGAGACTCTGTTCTCGGGTTTACCGTTTGCGAATTTCTTTTTCGCGAATTCCCGCATTGGAACGAAGGCGAATTGACAAAAATCAAATCCGCAGTGGTCAGCGGGCAAAGTTGCGCTCAGTGGGCTCGAAAATTGAATTTGGAGCAGGTCATCGTGGTTGGGAAAGGAGTTGCGCAAAAAGGCGAGCTTCCTGTATCCCTGTTGGCAGATGCTTTTGAAGCGATTTTGGCTGCGATTTTTTTGGATCAAGGGTTGGCTGCTGCCCAAGCTTTTTTGTTGCCCCTGATTCGGGACCAGATCGACACCGTGCTCCAGTGTTCCGTCGCCAACAATCATAAATCGGCGCTGCAGCAACTAACTCAAAAACACTATGCCTCGGCTCCCAATTATGCGTTGTTGCAAGAGGTGGGGCCGGATCACGACAAGTCGTTTCATGTGGCTGTCAAAATTGGTGACCGAGTCTTCCCTTCCGCTTGGGGTAAAAGCAAAAAAGAGGCCGAGCAGAAGGCCGCCGAACTGGCCCTGTCCGCCTTGGGTGTGGACCTCTCACCAGCTACCTCGGAAGCAGATGAGGAAAATTCCGAATCGACTTAACACCGAGCGTGGCATTTTTTTTCGATTGAGTTTTGTGGGAATCCAAAGTTTCGGCATTTTCACCGATTTTATTCGGGCCACTGTAGACGCTTCTCTCAAAAGAGTTTAATTTAGTGGCCATGGACTTGGAGTTTCCCGGGGTCGATTCAAAACGCCGTTTTATATCGATCGCCTTGCAAAACTGAATGCTAACGCACTCCGGTTAATTTTAAAAATGGGAGCTTGTTACGGGCCAGTTCCTAAGCAATTTTCCGGAATTAAGTTCCCGGATTGTAGTTAGTAGCTCGACTGTCCGAGTCGAGAAATCACGGCTCGGAGAGCCGTGCGACATTGAGCCAAATTGCCAGTCTATTTCCAGACAATTCCTAAGCAGGCAGGTCCAGTACCGAATCGAGTTTGGATTGGTTTTGCCGATATCAAAATTCACGCGGGCGTAACTCAGTTGGTAGAGTGGTAGCTTCCCAAGCTGCATGTCGAGGGTTCGAGTCCCTTCGCCCGCTTTCGATTTAACCCCGGTTTTTCCGGGGTTTTTTCGTGGTTTTTACCACTTTTTGACTCAGTCAGGATTAGTGTCAAATTGGCAGGAAATGTCTGTTT
>JBGSIY010000494.1:0-3251 GCA_041742275.1 Pirellulaceae bacterium
CAAACGATCGAGATACTGTCCGGCGAACAAAGACAAGAAACCACTAGGCGACCCCAATGTCAGACAAATGACCAACGAAGAACGCGAAAAACTTCGCAAAACCAACGACAGCCTGGCAGCCTAGAATGCTTCACAGCGTAGCCGATAGGGGCGACAGATTCCCGCGCGCATCGTTGGAGCAACGCTATAGCGTGCGGTCACCCGTTTCGATGTCTCGGCGGGAGCCTCGACCTGCCGTGTTCCGTGCCGTTATCTGTTTTCGCGGCTATCGCCGCGGGCGTGGATTTGTTGACGGGGGCAACTCTCTGAAATCCAAAAAGTGGCTGATTACGTGGTACCGCTTATGTTTGTGACCGAACGAGGTGTCGCGATTTTTGCTCGCGAAACACAATGATTGCATCCACAAAAAGAGGCAAGAACCACCGGGGTTCGACGACATTATGGCGTGGACTACGAAAACTCGAAGTCTATCGCGATGCCAACCAGGCCCAGGGTTGTTGCCTAAACGAGGTGTAGGTTAAACAGGGCCGAGGCCGGAAACGAATACCGTCGAGTACGTTCCGAGAGCGGTTTTGGGCAACAAATGGAGCCGGATTGTTAAGTTCCAGCGGAGTTTTGCGTGTTTTTTCTAGCTAAAACGTGCTGGAAAAGTCAATAAAAGCTTCCTGACCGTAAAAACCGTCAAATTCCACAATTGCCCGGTATGAAATCCGCTTTGGGGCGTGTACAATGCAAGGCGACCCGAAATACATTTGATTCTAGCCGGCGTTCAAAATTTGAATTCCGTGGTTGGAATTCATTAGCAACATTAAGTAGGCAACAACGATGAAACACTTTTTAGTATCTGCTTTGGCGACGTTGATTTTCCTGGGCTTGGCTGGCACGAGTCAAGCGGGGCTGATTTTCACGGTTGCTGAGTCCGGGGGGGGAGTCACGATTTCCTACAACGGTTCCCTGGAACTGGTTGGCAATGGTGCGGCCTTCAATAACCCGGCAGCAAGCATTATTGACGGTACCAGAATAACGGTTAACCCGAATCAGCCAGCTAATTTTAATGCAAGGTTGTTTACGGGCAGTTTTACAGGCCCAACCAGTTTCTTTCCTGGTTTAGGCGAGCCTGATGTGAACGCTACTTCAGTCACTGGTGGTTCAACACTGGTTGCACTCTCGTTAGGTAGTGGTTCAATCTATACGCCGACTGGTTTCGCTGGCGGAACTTTCAGTGCGTCTGGCTCGATGTTTTTTAACGGTTCTAGTTTTGCATCGTTGGGATTGACGCCAGGATCGCAATTATTTAACTGGACACAGACCGGACAGTCTTTTAATTCAACCAACGTCATCACCGTCACCGCAGTTCCTGAACCCACATCCATGCTGATGGTTGGTTCAGCAGTTCTGGGATTGTGCACACTGCGTCGTCGTAAGTTGGTGTAATTTAAATGCTCGACTTCGGTCGGTCATAGGCTGGATAAAAATTTCAAAAGACCGATGGTTTTCCATCGGTCTTTTTTGTTTTGCATAGCGAAGCTCATTGGTTTTTACTGTGCTGTGATTGGTGTTTCGCTCCAGGTTCGTAGTTGAAAAACGAAAGTTGTGGTAGGAGCCTCAATCGCCGGATGGCGGATATTGGCGGCAATCGCCTATTTTCCCTGTGTCCCCAATCCGAAAATTCGGAACCGGCGGTTAGTGCCGTGCGGCTGATTTAGTTCTCGCCTCTAAACGTTACTTTCCCGGATCCGTTTCGTGATTCGGGTTTCGGCGGGAGCCTCGACCTCCCGTATTCCGCGCCGCTATGTGCCCGGGCGGCTGTCGCCGCCTGGATGCCTTTTGGCCGCGAAGCGGTCGCAGCACATAGCCGCCGGTACCACCGGCGGATCAACGCGCCCACCCAAATCCCAAGCCCCGATAGGGGCGACAGATTCCCGCGCGTGTCGTCGGAGTCCACGCATTACCGTGCCGTCACCCGTTTCGATATTTCGAGGACAGCCTCAACCACCCGTGCGGCTGTGCTTTTTTTTTGCGTTCGCGGCTGTCGCCGCTGAGGTGGATTGGGGGGGCGTCCGTGTCTGCGGGTGTTACCCGCAGCTATGTGCGTTCGCGGCTGTCGCCGCTGTTTACGGACGCGGTTATTGCCGCTGGGGGGAAGTTTAGGCGGTAGGCTGTTGGCTGTTAGCCTTGACACTTGATCCCAGATCGATTCGGCGTTCCCTAGTTTCGGCGGGAGCCTCAACCTCCCGGGGTTGCCTCGAACTCCTAAGCCTTGAACTTCCGTTAAAATAAATCTGGGGCCTGGGTTGGCTTGGCAATAACTTTCCTGATGGTAATTCTCTTGTGCGATGAAAACCGTTACGACCTTGGAAGACCTGAGCGTGGACGAGTTGGTGAGGATTCGTCACCAATTGCATCAGCGATTTGGGATCGGTCAACGGGGGAATATTATCGAAGTCGCCTTTGGGCTGGCCGAGAAGAACGAGCGGGTGGATCTGTCGCGCCCCAATGCCGTCTGCTTCTACGTCCGCCACAAACGGATGCCTCGGGCGTTGGTCGATCGGATTCCTGCCACGATCGAGCTGCGGTTGAAGCGAGGCCGGCAGTTTGTCCTCGTGCGACTCGCGACCGATGTTATCGATTTGGGGCCTCGGCAAATTCGCCCTACGGGGGAACCGATTGTTCATGAGCAAAGTACCGGGATGGCGACGACGGGCGGGGTTGTTGCCTGGAGGTTGGCCGGTCAAGAGAGTTTGACTTGGGGCCTGCTGACCGTGGGGCATGTTTTGACTGAGGTGGCGACTGTTCCGGAAACGGAGGCGCGCGTGCGGATCGGTGGTATCGAGGGGAGCCCGATCGCGGGGAGGTTGCTCGCTCGTTCGCGACCGCGGAGCCAACAGCATGTGGACGCGGCGTTGGTCGAGGTCGATCGCGCGAGCCTGGTTCGTGCGAATTTGATCCCTGCAAGTTTTTCGCCGGCCGGCAAGCGGATTCGGCCAGTCCAGGTCCTGAAGAACGATCGGGGGAACGTCGGGTTCACGTTTCCTGAGCGGACGCAGATTGAGATCCGTGTGGTTCGCTTTTTGCCGATTTCGAACATGGTGTCGGCGCTGGGGCCATTGAATTTTGTGATCGAAGCCGATGCGGAGTGGGGAGCGTTTCGCGGCGGGAGATCGGGTAGCACTTGGGCCGTGGAAGGTCAGGCGGCGTGTATGCAGCATGGAGGGTTGCCCAGTGATTTTTCGCGAGGCTGGGGTCAGTCG
>JBGSIY010000495.1:0-10696 GCA_041742275.1 Pirellulaceae bacterium
GTCATTTCCGGATCGGTAATCGGAAACGTCCCCGTTTCTCTCAGCTGCTGGAATAGCGGCACGACAGACCCGTTCGAGCCCAAGACGTTGCCGTATCGAACAACGCAGAATCGAGGCCCGTCCTCGCCGGCAAGAGAATTCGCAGCGACAAACAGTTTGTCGGAGCAGAGTTTCGTAGCACCGTACAGGTTGATCGGCGACGCCGCTTTGTCGGTGGAAAGTGCCACAACTTTTTCCACGCCGCAATCAATCGCAGCGTTGATGACATTCTCTGCGCCACCAATATTGGTTTGGATGCATTCTTGGGGATTGTACTCCGCCATATCCACATGCTTCATCGCCGCGGCATGGATCACGATGTCAACATCACGCATCGCCCGTTTTAAGCGATCCAGGTTTCGTACATCCCCTACGAAAAAACGAACCTGAGGGAATTTAGCCGGTGGGAACAGATCGCGACGCATCTGCACATGCTTTTGCTCGTCGCGACTGAAGATGATCAGTTTCTTGACTCCCTTGTCAATGAACATCTGGGCACACTTGCGGCCAAATGAACCTGTACCACCAGTGATCATCACCGTTTTATTTGCGAGTGAGAACATCCCTGTCCCTTCCATGCGATTTTAACTTCTACAAAATCAATCGTGCTCTCAAGATAACTTTCCAGCGAGTTTGGACCAATACGAATCTGGACCTTGTTCCAAAATCTCTTGGAGGCCGGTTATTAGAACCGTGCCGCAATCAGATTCCGTTTTCAAAATTAGCCGGAGTGCGCTAACACCCGGTTTTGCAGGGAACCGTACGCTATCGCGTTCCGGCTAATCCGGGAACCTATTTCCGGACAATTACTTAGCGTCGACCGTTGGTTGCTCGTGTTTTGTGGCAACTAAGAATAAGGGTGGAACGCTAGCATGCTCACGACTTCACTGACATAGGAGTCGGTTGACGTGTTTGGTAATTTATGTGCGTTGTCGCATCGGGCATTGCTATCGTGTGATGGCACCTCGGCTCGGGTTTTCTGATTTTACAGAACTCGGAGTTAGAACCTATCCCAGAACCTATTAGCCGTGGGGCACTAGCCCCCGGTTTATTCAGTCGAACCGGACGCTAGCGCGTTTCGGCTGATGATTCCGATCAGTTTTGGGATAGGCTCTTAGTTCAATAACTAAAAATTTACTATCCCCAAATCTGAAAAGTACCGGGGGCACTTACTTGCATGTCTTTACATTTTATTCCAATGAGACCGACTGCCCGAACGAGGACTCGTTTTTGGATGGACTTATTCGTTTGTCTGATCAGTTGGGCATGCATTGGCCTTGCCAGCGGTTGCACAGCCCTCAATATCAACCGTATGAACTTCACCCAGTCGGCCCGTCTGCCTGAAAAAGAGGTGATGACCCGAGGGCAACTTGTTGTGCACAGCAATTTCAAAATTCCTGCCGGGCACCGTCTATTTGAGGAATTGGAGATTCAGCGGCAAACGTTACAAGACGATTTGGCAATCCCCGTTTCGGAAGAGCCCATTCATGTTTATTTGTTTTCTGACAGCGCCGCGCTGCGGAGATACATGCACTTGACGTATCCAGGTTTTGAGGACCGTCGCGCCTTTTTTGCCAAAACCGAGACCGAAATGCGAGTCTATGCTTTTTGGGGGGACCTCGCCATTGAAGACTTGCGACATGAAGTGACGCATGGCTATTTGCACAGTGCTTTGTTCAACCTGCCGATTTGGCTGGATGAAGGGATCGCCGAATACTATGAGGTTCCGCCGGGTCAGCAGGGGGACAATCGAACGCATATCGTCCATTTGGCTCAAGAGTTTCGGGCGGGGAGGTGGTTGCCCAACCTCTCAAGAATTGAGTTGGTTCAACAGCCCCAAGATTTTCGGCAAATCGACTACGCTGAATCTTGGTTGTGGATTCATTTTTTAAAGAGTCACTCCAGCCAAACCCGCCAGCTTTTGATTGCAGCGTTGGCAGGACTGCGTCAATCAGGGACAAATGAGCCGCTCTCGGCGACAGTTTTGCAAGAGATTCCCGAAGTCCAAGTGCTAATTATGGAACACCTCAAAGAGCTCGCCGCGGATCTCCGCTCCGCCGGCTGAAGGGATTATTCGAAAAAAATCTTAACACGCCCGCCGGAGTCACAACCACCCACAGGGAAGGCAATTCGCGACGTTTTCTAATTCGCCTCGTTCGACTAATTTCAACTGCGATTCTGGAGCGTCACGATGCACGCGCCCGGCAATGCGTTAATACGCTAAAGCAAAAACATCGGAATTCACACTGATCTCGCGCCGCGTCTCTGAGAAGAAAAAATTATTTTTTCTTCAGACTTCGCATGTATTCAACGATATCAATCAACTGTTGCTCGGTAAGCTGTTTTTGCAAATCGTCAGGCATCAATGATTTGGTTTGTTTCTTCATATCATCAATCTCATCGTTACGAATGATATGCAAGATTGCGTCTTTGTCTTTCAGAGTAACTTCCGCCTCGGTTTGGCTGATGAGAACACCAGACAGAGTGCGCCCGTCGCTGGTTAGCACGGTGTGCATTTCGTAATTGTGGCTGATGCCAGCGCTCGGGTTCAAAATCGATTCAAACAGTGCTTCTGTTGAAAGTTTTCCTCCGATTTCCGACAAGTCCGGACCGACTTCTTGGCCAACACCGTTTACCGTGTGGCATTTTGCGCAAGTACCTTCCTTCATAAACACCTCCCCTCCTCGACTTTTGTCTCCTCGTTTGCGAAGTAGTTCGGCCATGGGCGGCAGGGGCGTATTGGCAGCGCTAATGGGCAAGGCCAGAAATTTTGCCGCTTGGTCCCGTATCGCCTTGTCATTCGATGTCAATAAAATATTTGCCGCCGGGAACTTAAATTCGTCATCGAGTGAGCCTGCGATGACATGTTGCAAAATAAATTGTTGCCCCTCGGGCCATCCCCCTAAAGCCTTGACAATCTCACAGCGAATAAGATTGCTCAATTCCGAATCTCCGAAACTGGATTGCAAAATCACTCGTGCGGAAGAATGCCCAGAATCCTTCAGGGCTTGCAGCACGGCGATTTGCACGACCTCGTCGTTTGCTGCAAGTTGTTGTTCTAATAATTCAGTCACATTCCAATCGAGTAAGATGCGCGTGGCCTTGCTCGCCAAATTTCGATCTGTGGACGTCAGAATGATGGACAGCAGTCTCGGTTCGTATTCCGCGCCTTTCAAATGGCGGGCTCGTTCGACCAATTCCGTATCACTTGCCTGCCCAAGAAGGTAGCCATTTACGGCCGTTTGCAGATGAGGTAGCTTCATCGATGAAAACTCGGGTACACGGCAAGCGATCTCAACCAACGTGGAATCTGACAGTGGAGTGCCCGCTGCTGAAAGCGTTTCCGCGCGTTGCGCCATTTCCGAGAGGACCAAGGAACTCTGTTGATCATTCTGAAATTCCAACGCTCGGAAAAGTCGAATCGTCCTGTCTGGGTCCGTGTTGAGATCCGTAATCAGTTGCCCCAGCAATTCCGGCGTTCGCTCTGCGCGGCTGCGCCAAATCAAATTCACGCCAGCAGTAGATTGCCAATCGTCCCCCACGAGTTGCAGCCAAGCGTCGAGGCATTCGTTCCAGCGAAGGTCCGCCGCGATGCCGAGCGCTTCGAGGTACCATCGATCTTGTCCATCGTATTGTTGGGCAAGCCTAGCCCATCGTTCTCCAGCGTCTTGTCCGTCATATTCACGCAGCGCGATCGCAGCCTCACGTCTGACGGCAGCTGATGGATCATCGATGAACTTGGTTAGATACTGATTCAGAGTCTCTTTGTGCCTTCGCGCCATGCGTACGGCCTGACATCGAATATCATCACTCGAATCGTCTGTGGCACGTGCAATCGCTTGTTCTCGGCGGCCATCGATTTCAGCCAACAGCCACAGGGCCCTCGCGCGAAATCGCGGATTCGGATCGTTGGCCATCGATGTAAGGGCAGATTCGGCTGTTGCTCCAAATTGTTTGATCGCCATCCATGCCATATAGCGAACGGACTGACAAGGGTTTTTAAGGGCTTCCACTGCCGAAACAGGATTGGAAAAGTCAAATTGGGGCGTGTCGTATTTGTTGCCAGACGGAGCCACGCGGAATAACCGTCCACGTTCTACATCACCCATGCCATGCCCACCAACTCCTGGATCGTACCAATCAGTAACCAATACGGAACCATCTGGGGCAACACAGGCATCGGCCGGTCGGAACCAATTATCGCCAGCGCCATGCAATAGATTGTTGACTTGATCGACTTCATACCCCGCGCCATGAGCCGTGACCGCATAGGACCGGACGATATTCGGGCCGGCGTCACAATGAAGGGGTTGCCCTTGAAACTGGGATGGCAACAAATCGCCTTCATAAATCGTGATCCCTGTCGGCGAACCGGCACCGGTAATCAATAGATTCGGGATCACGCCCGGGTCGTTTTGATGCCAATGCCGACGTGGAATTTCAGCCTCCATTCCCGTTCGCGGACTCTGCCATCCTGCACCCGTAAGTTCATCCAAATATCCATAGTTTCCATATTCCATGACAAAGTTAATTCGGACGCTGCGATTTCCATCATCGTCGTTATCCGATTGCCAAAGACCGCCATACGAATCAACAGCAACTTCGTAGTTGTTGCGAAAGTTATGCCCCAAGACCTCAAGTGCCGAACCGTCGAGATTGCAGCGAAAAACCATCCCGCCTCGATAGGGCGTACCACGATCGTTGATGTTGTTGCCACGTTGGTCCTTCAGCAGATTTCCATTGGCGTCGTGAACGGCCTGACCGACGTTTCCAAAATTCCAATATAACTTTCCGTCGGGGCCAAAAACAAAGGAGTGCGCCGAGTGATCGTGTTGGCTGATTCCCGTTTTGCTAAACAAAAGTTCCTTTCGGTCGGGAAGATCGTCGCCATCATCGTCAGTGAAAACCCAAATATTAGGTGAGCAAGACACGATGACTTTGTTGCCTAAAACACAGATTCCCATGGCTGAATCGACATCGCGGCCTTGATAATAAACCTTGGATTCATCGCAAACACCATCTCCGTTGGTATCGCTGCAAATTAAAATTCGATCACCCTCGGGCCGTTTGCCATTGTTTCCACGATAATTGACAACCTCGCAGACCCAGACGCGACCACGATGATCAATATCCAGGTTGGTGAGGCTTAATAGTTCGGGCTCAGAAGCGAAGAGTGTCGCCTCTAGTCCTGGAGCGATATCGAGATTCCTTACAGCATTGCGCGGGTCGTGCCCTTCACGGCCAACGCGAATCGGTTCGGGTGCCGCGGCGTAGACTTTGAATCGAACCGAAGCATTGTTACCACCCGTTTGACCCGTGCCACCTTCGTCGAGACCTGCCGTTGATAGGAATCGTTCGTAGCCCTTTGGCAAATCAAAACCGACGACCGAGTTGGCGTGCGTGCCAATTCCATGTGTAAAACTGCGGCCATCGATTCTGATTTCTTGGGCTTCGCAGTTTCGATTCATGCAAACGGTGCCATAACCGGACTCGGCGACGATGGGTTGGAGATCGGAAAGCCAAATTTCCCCCGTTGGCCCCACCAATTTCGCGGCTCCCCAACTTGCCCAATCATGACTGAACCCATCGCCACCATCGTCGACGACCAAGAAAAGTTGTTGGAGATTGCGAATATCCACATCAACTCGGACTGCATGATCTTGGGTTGACGTCGTGATGACTTTACTTTCGAAAATGGGCTTCGCTGGTTGAGCGTGGGCGACTTTCACAACCGCCAACCAATGAATCAAAACAAACATCACCATCATCAGAATTCGCATCAACTTCGACTCCTCAGTCAACTTCAGTTTGGGTCAGATCTCAATTATGGTTAGCATCCTGCGATGGCTTCGAATGCTTTCGGAAATCAGCAGCTTGTCCCCAACAGGTTACTGTCTCGTAGGAACTATCCCGTAACAAGATCCCGATTTTAAATTAGCCGGAGTGCGCTAGCACCCGGTTTTGCAGGGAACCGGACGCTAATGCGTTCCGGCTATTCCAGGAACTTATTTCCCGACAATCACTTAAGACCATCAGGCATGACTTGAACAACTCAAGTTTGGCACAGCGACTCGTTAGTCTATCGGGTTCATTCTGTCGAAACAAGTTGGAGGTCAGCTGTCGTCCCATGAGAGGGCTGAGGGGGATAGTTCAATGTTATGGCTCTGAGATGAGAGGTATTGTTTTGGTCCGGTTGCGCTTTCGATTTGCTTCCGTCGGCATCAGGTTCATTGTAAGGGATTCCGCAGCAGGTGCATTTTCATTGCCGTTAGAATTCGTTCAACTGGACGGGAATGCCATTGATGCATCAACACCGGGGATACGACAAAATCGTTTCCAGGGCTCAATTTTGTTCTTTGTTGTCTCTTTGTTGTCTCTTTGTTGTCAAACGTTAATCATCGTGTCCGTCGCGGGCGGCTGCGACCGCTGGCCTTCGAGTCTTCCAGCAATGCTTTCAATTCTTGCACGATGTCGGACCGTTCGGCATAAAGATTGTTGGTTTCACCCGGATCTGTATTCAGATTGTAAAGTTGTCCGGGGGCGGAAGGGTTGACCTCGGGGAGGATAAAGGGTTTGAGGCCTTCGTTGTTTTCATAACGGTTGCCGCCGGAACCGGGATGATCGATGAATTTCCAATTTTGATGGCGAATGGCCAGCGTCCGTTCCCCACCAAAAGCCTGATGCAAAAGGTAGGGGCGGATGGGGGCCGTGATATTTTCTTGCCACGCCGGCAGCATACTGAAGCTGTCCTCGGCCGCATCATCTGGCAAGTCTACGCCAACAATGTCCGCAACGGTGGCCATGATATCCGTGAGGCAGGTGAGTTGCTCGCAGGTTGTGCCGGCGGCAAATCGTGATGGCCAGCGAACGATAAACGGAACGCGGTGTCCGCCTTCCCAATTGTCTCGCTTGACTCCGCGCCAGGGACGAGCACCATCGTGGTTGTGATCGCGACGCATATACACGACACTTGTGGTTTCCGGTCCGTTATCGCTCGTGAAAATCACAATGGTGTTGTCGGCAACGCCCAGTTTTTCTAACGTTTGCATAAACTGTCCGACAATATCATCGAGTTCTAGAATAAAGTCGCCGTGAGGGCCTGCTGACGATTTCCCCTTGTATTGAGGAGCAGCAAACGAAGGCAAGTGCACGGCTTGAGCCGCGTGAAACAGAAAAAATGGCTTGTCAGGTGTGTCTCTAACGTGTTGTTCGAGGAACTGGCGGCTCTTCTCCAAGAATATCAAATCGATTTCTTCCATACGAAAGTCGGGGGCAATGAGCCCGGGGCGGCAATCGTTGGCATAAGGATGCTGGGGGAGTTTTGACTTGTCGATGAGTTGGGTCGGCGGGTTCGGAACGTGGTCTTGGTCAATGAAGGCGTACAACCAATCGGTTGTGGGACAACAAGCCGTTCCAAAGAAGCGGTCAAACCCGTGATCCAAAGGGCCGCCCTCGATTCGCCGCGAAAAATCAACTTGTCCTATCGCCTCAACGCCATTGTCGCGCACGGGTTCTCCGGCAGCGTCAAAAAACGTCATTCCTACATGCCATTTACCAATACAGGCCGTCGCATAACCTTGATCCCGTAACATGCTGGCCAATGTCATTCTCCCCGGAGCAATCAGACACGGCCCACCGACGCCCGTGAAGACCATACCGCCGCGCGGAACACGGAACGGCATTTGGCCAGTCAACAATCCGTAACGTGTTGGCGTGCAAACAGTGCAAGGGCTGTGGGCATCGGTCAGACGAATTCCCTCGCGGGCCAAACGGTCGATGTTAGGCGTAAGAATTTTCGCTTGATCGTTGTAACAATTCACATCTCCGAATCCCAAATCGTCTGCCAGAATAACGACGATATTGGGTGTGTCGACAGCAGCGGCAGTCGACCACATAAACATCAGCCAGACATGGCAGACGACGAGAATTCGGCAGCGGTGAAGCATGGTCTTAGTCTCTCAGTTGATATAGAACCACGAGCTCGATTCAATTTGTGTTTGGATTGATTCGCGTGGCGATCAAGGTTTTCGGGTAAATGCCGCTGGAGCCTTATGAGCGATGTCACCACGACTCATTCACTCAAACGGAAGCCATGTCAAACTCATTTTTTCGCAGCCTGTGCCTGAAGCAATGACCGCATGGCTTTCCCCAGAGCCTCCCCCACATCATAGTACGTTTCGGCGTTGTGGTTGTAATGATGGCCTTGATTGACCGGCGATACATTGGCATCCCGCCACAAGTCGCGGACGTCAACAGCTGCAACGTTTCCCTGGAACTCCGGGTACTTTCCCTGCTCCCCATCAACGGCCAGTTGAGCCTCGGCGATTTGCAAGCCAAATCCCTCACGACCGGGGTTGCCGCATCCAGTCGCCAATACGAACTTGGCGTCCGGAGCATTAAAGTCGGTTCGCAGTGTGTTGATCAAGTGCACGAGATTCTGTTCGTAGCGGCCCGCCAAGGCAGCGTTTTGGTCTTTATGTCCCTGCCACCAAACGAACCCCGCGATTTCATAGCCTTGGCCGGCATACTCGGGAACAAATTCATCCAGTTGTTTCAAAACAATTTTTGCGTGTTGCGTATCAGCATCGTACTGACGCCCCGCATACCAGGAAACGGGTTTGGGTTCGGAACCCTTGTCCCAGAAGTTTGCGACATCCTTGTAGCCCGCATAAATCTTGCCATCGTGTTCGAAGCGTTCACTCCCTGGCGGAAGCAGATCCCAGCCCAAACTGCGGTTGCCAATGCACGCTTTAAGCAACAGAACAGGCTCGTCGTGAAAATCGCCCAGAACATGTCCGAAACCAAGTTCCGGTCCGAAGGAGCCAGTGGGCTTCAGCCATTCGTTACGCATGATTTGGAACTCATCCAAATTTTTATAGTCCACGCCTCGTTTGTCCATGACATGCATATAACGCACGTCGTCTCGGGTGACCCAGTTTCCATCGTTGTCGATTAAGTGTGGATATTTCGCTTGTTCTTTTACCAAATATTCCAGCGAGCCCACGGTATCACGGGGACCGACGCGACCAAACCCCAGCATGTTGGATTGGCCCAACATGATATAGACCTGAACCGGTTTCTGCTGGTCAACACCGCGATTAACAACGTTTGCCGGTTGGTTTGGTTTCGCTTGAGAATCCTCCTGGGGCCAGGAGGGAGGAACTGCTGCCGCCGCCGTTGTGCAGATCGTCAACCATAACAGGTAAATCAAAGGGGTCACCCAACCGAAAGGATAAAAATCAGTTTGGTCTCGCTGCGATCGGTACCTTTTTATTAACAACACAACGGACTTGAGGCAAACGGTTTGATAAAAACGAATCATGAAACCTCCAAAACGCGTGGACCTAAAACTTCGGTGCGTGGTGTAATCCCCAGTCCGGCTTCCGCGCTGGCTTGCATAAAGCCGTTTTCTCGGGAGGGTGCCCCGTCAGCGGTGCTGACTGTTACGTAGCTGTTGAAGTCCGTGCTGGTGAATCGGAACTCTTCCGGTGTGCTATGAGCCAGATGGGCGATTGCGGCCGTGGTGATGTCTCCCCCCCAACTATCCTCGAGCGTCATGGCGATCCCCATGGAAACGCACAGGTCGCGAACCTGTTTGGTTTTAGTCAGGCCACCCAATTTACTGATTTTCAAATTAACGACATCCATCGCCAAATCGGCTTTGGCCCTCAGTAACATTTCCAGACTGTCGACATTTTCGTCCAACACAAACGGATGGTCCGTTTTTCGACGAATGGATAGGCACTCCTCGTAAGTCAGACAAGGTTGTTCGATATAAACGTCCAGGTCGCGGACGGCGCGGACAACTCGCATCGCTTCGTGTTGCGTCCATCCGGTGTTGGCATCTGCGACCAAACGATCGGTGGGGCGGAGACATTCGCGAGCCTGACGAATTCGTTCAATATCCTGATCCGGATCGCCACCCACCTTCAACTGAAACCGCGTGTAACCTTGATCTCGATAATCGGCGACGTTACGCGCCATTTCATCGGGTGGCAGTTGCGAAATCGCGCGATAAAGGCGAATGGATTCCCCGAAGCGTCCGCCCATCAGCACGCAAACAGGGAGTCCTGTCACTTTGCCCAATAGGTCCCAACAGGCGATATCGATCCCTGACTTCACGTACGGATGGCCCTTCAATGCGGCGTCCATACGATGGTTTAACTTTCCCAATTCCAACGGGTCGAACCCAATCAAATGGGGCCCGATCTCTTTGATTCCGGTCCTGACCCCTTCGGCATAGGCCGGTAGGTAAAAAGGACCTAGGGGACACACCTCTCCGTAGCCAATGAGTCCGCACTCCGTTTCAACGCCGACAATCGTGCTGTCGAAGACCGAGACCGACTTGCCTCCCGACCATTTATAAGAGCCTTCCACGAGGGGGAGTTCGATACGATGTGCAAAGATTCGAGCGATTTTCATTGATGTGCAGTGCCTAGCCTGTAGGTGTCGATTAGAATTAAAAGTATGGTTGCAGCCCTTTCGCCAGCGAAATTTGCCAGCGAAATTTGCTTGCCGGGTCTCTGTTTCCTTGTGTGCGGGAATTCGTAGACCCCAGAGACCTTGATCCAGCGTTATAGCCCGTAGCGGGTGCACTACCGTTATAGCAATATTTTTGGTCAAGGTTCTTGACCGGAACCAGCGTCAAAACATGAAA
>JBGSIY010000496.1:0-2129 GCA_041742275.1 Pirellulaceae bacterium
TTGACGAATTTCGTTTGAACGAAGCCTGGGACAGTGAACACAATTTAAAAGTCGCCGAGCAGATACCTGCAGAGTATAAGCGGCAGGGGCGAAGCGATGGCAACCCGTTGGCGACTTCGTTTCGAAGTGTCAATTCGCAAGGTGGTCTGTTCGAGGCTGCAAATTCTCGCCCACGGGTCTTGGATTCGATCAAGGATGCCAAAAATCGCACGGCAATCATTGTTGAGGTGGCGGAGGTCGACGACAGCATTTGGACGGCTCCTGATGCAACGTTGCCGGATCCAGAATCAGCAGGCATGTTTGGAAGAGAAAACGAGCAGGGCGTTTTGTTTATCGATGCGGAATTTCGAGTTCGAGGAATTCGCAAGCAGTCGGACACCTTGAAGTCTATCTTCAGCATCGATGGCAAGGAATCAATCAACCGACAAGATTTGATTTCCATTGAGGCACAGGAGCGAGAGTAACCCTGTTTCGCCGAGAGAATTCGTTGGGTTGCTGGCAAATAAGGCTGGGGTTCTGCGGGGTTTGTGTCGACCTGGGAGGGTTCTGGCCCTAACAATGATCTAGGTTGATTGTTCCGAGTTTGCTATAAGCTTGGCGTTTTGGGTCTGGAGAGGCGACGTGTTAAAAAAACACGGCCACATCGCTCATTTCGTTAACTCCTTATCCAAGAGAGGCCAAAGTTCGCTCCAGCGCGCTCGCTTTCATTTAGCGGGTGAGAATTGTTATGGCTTTCGTTTTGGGTCAAATCCTAAATGAGGAGCCCAGCGCCAGCCGTTAAGCAATAGAACTTGAAAAAACCTCGAACTTGAACTTCAATTCCTGAGATTGAAAGCGAAGATACAAGCAGACTATGTCAAACAGCGATCCCATTGCGAACAAGAAAATTTTGCGGGAGGCCCAGATTGGTTTCGCCGTCGCCGTGGTCCTATTCTGTATCCTGGTCTACTTTAGCTACGATAAAATGTTCTCGCGTTGGAGTTTGAAATCAGATCCGTTTGCCGAAATCCAACAAGCCATCGAAATACCTGTCGAGAATTTAGCGATTGTGCGTCACCCCGGCTATGTTTTGCCGCAAACGCAGGAGCAGGCCTTGATGCGTCAGGATCTCGAAGTTCCAATAATGGCCAGAAATGCAGGGGGCGTCGCCGAACATGTATCCCCGGAATCGCGAAACATGCCCATGCCGCAGAGTTACCATGACGTTGTCCAAAGCGAAATCGAAAGCACCTCCGCGGAGTCGGCCATCCGCAAGAATTTCGCCGACCCCTCCCCGCCCATGCGAGAGGCGACAGATTCCGAGTTTACGCAGCGATTAGGCAACTCTTTTTCGAATAAACAAGAGTCGGAAGATCCCGCACTGGTGGCCAAGGCTGAAGCGGCAAAAAAGGAACGCTCTGATCGTGAACCAGACGCGTCGATGTATCCTGACGTCGCGTTCGCCTCCAGCGAAAGCGCGGAAGACGAACAGGGCGACGCGTTTCAAAAATCGCACCGTGGTAGCGCTCAATTCGCCGGCTCCGAATCGCCGTCAGTCAAACCCCAATTCGACCAGGATTTTTCTCAGCCTGTTGCGCAGAGTCGGTCAAACGATTTCGAATTCCCAATCGCGACCGAGAATTTTCCAGCCAACTTAAAGGAAAAAACAGAATTGGAACCCGGTTCATTTCCAGGCCAGACGAGTAAAGTCAACCCATTGGAGCCAACGAAAGACGAATTCGCAAGTCGCAGCCTTAGTCCTCTCGCCTCGACATCCGGCGAGACACCAAACGCTTCCACAAACATCCCTCCCAAAATGATTGATCCCGTGGATTCTGCAATCAATTCCTTGAGGGATTCGATGATGGAACCCAGTCAGGCTGAGGCGATCGGGGAATTAGCGGGGGCCAAGCGGCTAGTTGCCGATGGGAACCCGTCATCCTCGCATTCGGTACTCGAAGCGGATTCAAACTTCCAGCCGCGGTTCCCTCAACATGATCGCGTCTTGGCACCTACGGTAATTCAGCAAGACAAGTTATCGGAAAAACCGAATGTTGCGCCGGCGGTTTATCGGACACGCCAGAACGAAGATCTCTGGTCGATTGCCGAAAAGGTTTACGGGAGCGGTCGGTACTTTCGAGCGTTGCATG
>JBGSIY010000497.1:0-10790 GCA_041742275.1 Pirellulaceae bacterium
TTGAACTAAAATTGGAACGGGCACAACATTCGCCCTTTTTGAGATAGGATGTGATCAAGTAAATTATCGCAAATAGATCGGTTAAAATCGACCAGTCCCTTTCACACTCTCTATTAACGGAGCTTTTCGCGGTGTCAAAACCGATTCGCCAAGTCGAAGCAGTCCTGTTTCTGGCTAAAACGCCTTTGAGCAGCCGCCGAATTGCCCATTTGGCTGGGTTGGAAGACGGCACGCAGGCGCGAACCCTAATTCGATCATTGAATCAATATTTTGAACAGGCGAGGCGAGCTTTTCACGTCAAACGGGTGGCCGGGGGCTATCAGCTTCGCACTCGACCCCAATTCTCGCGTTGGATTCGCCAAATTCACCCATTCTCAGCTCAAACACGCCTAACGAGTCCCGCACTGGAGACCCTCACGGTGGTCGCCTACCGACAACCGATTATCAAAGCCGACGTCGAAGCCATTCGCGGTGTT
The DNA here is from genome assembly GCA_041742275.1 of Pirellulaceae bacterium. Taxonomy (GTDB): domain Bacteria; phylum Planctomycetota; class Planctomycetia; order Pirellulales; family Pirellulaceae; genus BJ22. Next base: position 477 of record JBGSIY010000497.1, read on the forward strand.
AGCTGCGGCGAAATGTTACGCCAACTCTTAGAAAAAGGGCTTGTTAAGATTGTGGGGAGGAGTGACGACTTGGGGCACCCATTTTTGTACGGAACCACCAGGAAATTTCTTACCGATTTTGGTCTAAACAATATCGAAAGTTTGCCCAGGAGCCAATTTCTCCGTGGACAAGGGTTGCCACAATGGGTAACTTCTGATCAAAATTCAAGCAATCCAATTCCTCAGCCGAAACAGACGGATAGTCATATCAAAGACAACGATTCTCAGGAGATGCCGCAGTGAGCCTGTCGACACCAGTCAAAACAATCAACGAAAAAATTGAAGCGATCCTCCAGTATCCTGGCTCGACTCAAGTGACTTGGACGGTTAATCCGATCTTCAACGTCGATGACGACGACATCGATGAAGATGATGAGTACGAAGACGAAGACGAAGTCGATGACTTCGAAGAAGACGAAGAAATCGATGACGAGTTCGAAGATGACGACGAAGAATTCGTCGAAGAAGACACCTTCGAAGACGACGACGAAGTTGAAGAAGATGACGTCGAAACGGACGAAGACGAATTGGAAGCGGAAGATGACGACATCGACGACGGAGAATGGGTAGAAGTCGACGACGAAGACTCAGATGACGAAGAGGACGACGACGATTGGGAAGACGATGACGATGATGATTGGGGTGATGACGACGAAGACGAGGACGACGATGAGTGGGATTGATACTGCCCAAACATCGAACTTGGCTGGCCACTGATTTCAGGCATCCTCGTTGCTAAATCTCCACGGGAAAAAACGCACCCTTTTTGTAGTCGAATCTAAAAACGGGGACCTGGAAACGTTCTCATGGGCACAGCAAAAAAAAATTGAACCGCCAAGAGAAACCATGGGCCAAAGATCACTACTGGCGGTCGCACCCCAGACAAACGGATTCGGTCGTTTTTCGAGAATAGATAGTCGCCTATAATCGCGCTGCCCATGACCGCGCCGCCGAATAGGTCGCCGCCACATACGGTTAAATTCACCGCGAAACGACGACGGCGAGTTTTCAACTGGGCCTGGTATGCACCGAAAGATTATTGGAAAGGCGAAACGTTTGCGACTGGTTATCGAACTTATAGCATCGTCTCGGCAAAACTAAGGCGTCACCGAAACCTTTCTCAACCGGAACTATCTCGCTGGAACGCATGACGATACCGGAACCACATCCCTACAGCAACACGCCCCTCGTGCTGATCACCGGAGTCGGCCGTTCAGGAACCACGGCTGTACGCGAATCGCTGGGACAACACCCTGACCTGCACTACACGGGTCGAGAGAATAATATTATTTTCGATGTGCTCGACACAGCGCTGCGAAACTGCACGATGCCAAGTCGTCGTTTTGCCATGCGAGTCGATGAAGAAACTTACGACGCAGCATTTCGCCAACTGCTGCTGAAGTTGCTGTGGCCAGGACCCCGTCCAGAAGGCTGCCGGCGTCTGCTGGCCTATTCCGGCTTGCGACCCGAGCTGGCGGAATACCTAGGGCGAGTGTTTCCAGGGGTCAGAATAATCCAAGTAGTGCGGAACGGGATCGAAGTCGTTGCCTCGCGGATGCGTTACGCAGGGTTTGCACAACAACCGTTCGAACATCAAGCGGCGGTTTGGAATGAAACCATGCACCTGGCCCGGTGGGGAAACGATCACGATGATTTTCTGTTGGTGCGGCACGAGCAGCTCATTGCAACCGATGGGCCGCAAACAGAAATGGCCAGGATTTGCCAGTTTCTCGGTTTACCCGAGGTCAGTATTTGTGCAGAAAACTTGCAACAACGAGATTACCACCCGACTTCGGATGATGAATCCGTTACGCAAATGGCTCCACGAGGAGATCGCGCCGAGCGATGGCGGACATGGACGGCTGAACAACGGGCAATTTTTGATATGACATGCGGTACCGCGATGGACTATTTTGGTTACCAACGCCCTTGGCATCTCGCCTCCCCCTGACGAATCCGAATGGTCGCTAAACTGGAAATCGAATTCAGTCTTTGACAAAAGATAGATGCTTTCCATCCAGCGCAACGTAACTCCCGACGAGGATATCGATCCAGACACTGCCGAAGGCTGACACAATCCGCAATGCTGCCCGCAGACAAATGCGGAGTCGCTTCAATACCCCATTCTCTCCAACCCGGCAGCACGGCGAGCATCAGCCAATTGTCCACGATGCATGAACCAATGATCGGCAGAGTATTGGAAGCATCGACGATAAGTGCCGAAGAGTGGCTCTGTCCCAACAGGCACATTCGCGCTCGCCCGATCTAAATCGGCTTCATCGAAAGATTCGAGCAATAAGAGCGTCGCCGCACGGGTCTTTCGGCACGCCGCCAGCGCGTCGTCAAACGGTACCAATTCTGCTAGATCACCTGAAACGTCCGCTCCATCGAACATCTCTTCCCAATCTGCCAAAGGATTGGATTCACCGAGCATAAACGAGCGTACGACGAGGGCCTCGATGTAGGCTAGGTGCCCGAGGATCCAAAGCGTGTGACAACCGCCCCTCGGAGTGGGCGGCACGACGCAATGTTCTCGCATCTCCTCAATTCGCGAGAGGACAATGGTTTGACTACGCTCCAAATTCTCGCGAATCAGCTGGATGGATTGCATAGGCGTCCTTTGTCTAATTTCCATTGATAACCAAGTGAAAGCGAGGGACTCAGCCAAAAGGAAAATAGTCGTTCCCTTCGGTTTTTCACCTTGATTATAAAATTGGTTTGGGCGTGACTGAAAATAAATCAAATCCATCATCGCGCACTCCGTTCTCTGGCACGACAATCAACCACTCAATGATTTTCCAATGTTATCGGCAATTCCAATCGAAACAAGTTGCCAAATATAATGACAGACAATATCCCTTTGAGCAAACACAACTCCTTTTGGGTGGTCAAACACAATAGCTTTGATTTCCCCGTATCCATGAAAAACTAGGATTCAAAGTCACGGTCGACCGGCGAACTGGGTGCATCACTTACTTCGCTCGCCGTTACCTTGATTGAAGCGCCGCTTTCTCCAGTCGGTTTTGGTGGCGCGAATGTTTAGTTCAATCCCGAGACGACCAGCATCGCCGTCGGTACGCCAACGGCCGCAGAAAACAATTTAAGCGGCAAAAGTATCATTGGCCACATCGGAGCGACCAGCAAGATTCCCAGTACCCAACTGCCTACCGTTGTTCCGAGCATAAGAATTCCAGGCAGGAGTAAGCCCGGGAACAGCAACTCTTTACTCGCTGATGTGATATGGAGGGAGTCCAGCAACCAACAGCACCTGAACCAAAGATAGACACACCATGCAACAAGGCCACATATACACGCAGCGACATACCCTGGTGGGTATTCCTGTCGCCCGATATGCCAACAGGGAATCAATGTTGCCAGTATCAAACAGAGAGATAAAAGCCGCGCGGTATCAATGCGAGGGATGCCCCAGGTTTGTACGGTTCGAGTGTAGGGCCGCAATAGATAATAAGTGACAGGAACGGTGCCAACGAACATCGAAAGCAAGAAGAAAGAGGACTCGCGAAACGTGCATCCAGGGCATGGTAAAAGTACAAAAATGTCCATCGCGTCACACTGAGTTCAGAAGCCGATCGCCCGCAGCCACCGGCCGGGTACGAAAATTTATTCATGTCAGCACCGTCGAACTGCGCGTTCCAGTTCACGGCATCGACCTACCATTTCCACTCTGCATAATAAATAAGAAAATTGTCGATACAAGTTTGACTTGTCAGTTGACGCAAGGTCATCGTAGCAGCCAGCGCGGCGTAAATCAAACATCACGGAAGTGTCCGAGCGGGTCATAACTTTCAGATCAATCAATCGCCAATGCTCATTCACCCATTTCTAAAACGCAATTCTTTTGGTATTTCGACGCGACAGGGTGCTATCTAGAAAATTGGTTGAGATGTTTGCGTCGTCGTAAGGCGTAAATGACTGTCGCAATAGCCAGGAAACCGAGTCCGATCAATGAAGGATAAGATATAGCAAACGTTCTCATGTTTAAATGAATAGCGAACCAATTTTCAGGTTTAGACGGATATCGAATGGGTGTATCGCCTTTCAGCTGAAAAACAAGTAGTTTGCCATTGGTATAAAAATGTTCGATCGAGTACTCCACGGCCCCGGCAATTCCAATGCTCGATATAACTAGAGCGGCATAAACCCAATATCGGTGGACAGTCGTTATCGGTTTATTGATTTGTCGACGAACGTTTCGATATACGATTCCAATGGTCAGTCCGAGCAAGGCACCGACAGGAATTGACGTTTGGTGCTGGAGCGGTTTGGTTGACTCAATCCACATTCGGTGTTCAGTGTACGCTTTGACAGCAGGCGACGTTTCAGGTGGCGCAAAAACCTTGACAACAATCTCAAACGCGATGGTATAAATCCCTATGCCGAACAAGGCGCAACACAGAAAGAACCGCCAGGTCGTCGTATCGAGTATCAGGAAGGCAATCCCGAACCCCACAATTAAAGCTGCAAACCCAAAAACCGCAGGAACCTGGGTCAATGCAAGAGCGAGGCAGATAATAACGACAAAACCGAGAAAATCCCTCAGAGAAAAATTCATAGGCCATGTAGGAAAAAAGGGTGTCGATCATCGGGGTCGCTGAATCGTTTGCATCGTAGTAAACAGCGAGGTCGCCGATCAAATTGCCGTTTCAATTCTTTGGGGTGACATGGGTTTAATGCCAAGGATTCCTCCAGTCAAGGAAAAGGTAATAACGGTGTTTGGCAGTGCAGCGTCGAGTTTCTTGACGTCGTTGAATGAATTGTGGTATCAGTGCATCAACAGGCCAGGCAAGGACGACAGCAATGGGCCCATGGCGTCAGCCAAGGGAATGAATTTTTTCGCTAGTTCGGTATTGGTTTTGCGAGAGGCCTATTCAAGCGATCTCCCAGAGCACACAACGATCGGGATCACCCCGGCCATCACAGTGAATAGGAATCGAATGATAAAATTCGAATTGGCCTTGTGCAAATTCAGAAATGGTTCGTCGAAGGTACCGTATCGCTAGTTGATAGAGAATGTCTGCCTAGCGCGATTAAAGCGAGCGTTTCGTACGGCGACATAAAGAGCCAGCGATGCAACAAAAGCGAAGGGAGTGGCCAGGCAAGCGGACCACGGTACCAATGTTTCCGGTGGTACAGAAATGCCGAAAATAAAGTACTCATGATCGTAAACTGCGTATCGCATACCGCTCGCCTGCAGCGAACGCTCGTGCGCGATCCGGGCCACCATCGGCAAGACGACCTGGCACGCTATCAACATGGCAATAGCGGCAATAGCGGCGTACCGCTTCACGGCACGCCTGTGCCGCGACGCTTTGGGTTGGAGTCGAGCAACGCCGCGTAGGTCCTCGCGAGTCCCGCTTAGCACGCCGACGACCGGCGATGATACTTGTGGTGGGTGATAGGGATTTTCGGTCAAATTAGCCCTCGCTTAATCGGGTATCAATAGTCGGCGGTAAAAAGGCTACCATCCAGAAACGAAATTTTCCAAAAACCCCGCCATCGGTTTACCGCCATGCTCTTCGTTGTCGGATTTTCCAGTTCCACACACGCCCACTATTTTGAACGAGTTAATGGTAACCCTAATTTGGTTAGCAATAATTTACCAACCCAGAATGTTGCACCTCCACCTACTATCGCAATTGGAATTCCAATCGCCCTCGCAATTCCGCCGCTAGTTCGATTCCCCGCCTCAGTATACATCAACAGGGGGATCAACACTGCTGCGCCAGCGACGAGGATCGTCAAAATAGCAAGTATCCAACCGGCAACGGTAAGTGAAGACAAGTCAATATCCATTCCCGATTTCTTTTGCAATGAGGCGCTGCCGGGAGAGGCACTGACAAGCTTTTCAAGGTAACCTTTTTTCTTCTGCTGATCATCATTCTCATCGGTCATTGATTATTCTCTCATCTAAAAAGAATATGCAGTGGAGTGAACAACGTGTATGGCTATCATGATATCGGTCTTGTGAATTAGGTTACCAAACAGTCAGCGGCTGGTGAAGCACGGTCAACATAAAAACGTGTCCATCTCATCACGAATTCTTTGTCGACGAATTGTTGGCTTTACGGCTTATTGAGAGACGAAAGCGGATCATCCAAATAGCTGCGCCGCAAAAAAGCATCAGAGACGCAAGCAAAAGCGTCCAACCAAGGCGTGCATCGGAAGTCACTGTTATTCGGATCAAGCCGAACATGTCAGTCGTGTAGTACGTGTCGTGGATGTTAGCACGACTTGATGGTCGATAGCGCTGCGGCAGCCCGGTATGCTGAACCAGACTTGCGGTGTAGATCATCCCGATTCCAGCGATCGCGGAAATCACACTGAGCGAAACGACGATGTAAATTGTTGCCATACGCATTCAATGATTTCTCAGGACGATTGTTACGGATCAGCAAGTCGCTACGATAATCTTTCCATTGCCGAAACACACGCCTCGACAACTTTGGAGCTTCCGATTGTTCTTCTGTTGACCGCTAGTTTATTCGCAGATTTTCAGCGGACAAATATCAAGTTTGTGAAGAAGCTCTTTAACTCGTTCATCAAATGATCGGACCTAGGCTGAGACTCTGCACGAGAAAAGGCCAAACCGAGGACGGCAACGGACACCGAAAAATAAAATATAAATTAGGTGCACATCATACGGACCCTTCGAAACAAAAATAAAGATTAGCGATAATCGAGTGCGAAGGGATCGCCGAGGTTGCGGCAAAGCAAATTTTCGAGCACTTCCGTTGATCGCCTAGCTATGTCGCTTCTTCCGTCTCTGGTAAGTCCTCAATGTCCGTTGGGCGATCAACAGGTTGTGGTTGGAGTCGTGGCCAGCAGCAAAAACAAAACAAGAGGACACATCCCATACCGACGCCCCAGTGCAATATCGCCTTGTATTGTGTCAAAAACAAGACAAGCGGAGAGCCAGAACGTTGCATTTGGGCTCCGGCTTGAAATCAGGCAAATACGATGGCGATAAGTAATAGACCGCTAATGAAATTGCCGGCGATTATGGGTGTCCATTTCATTTTAGTCTGATGATTCTGCTTGGATATTGCTGAGAGGTAACCACCCTCAATCGCGATCGAAAGCGGAATGGCGAGAAAGTACATTAAAAAAAATAGCCTCGATTCGCGATATTAATGACAAAAAGGCAATTGTCAGGCCTACGAACCAGCTAAGGATATTTGCCTGCATTGTGTAACGAAAACTCAAGGTGCGAATCCCTGCGGCCTTGTAGAACGGGCGTTCAACCAATGCCGCGAGTGTCGTCGCCAACATTGAAAACGGAATGCTCAAACCAACATCGTCACCGACTCCCCAAGCGACATAGGGTGCCAGTACGTTCGCGATGATCAATGTCGGAGGCATGTTGTGGTTCTGAGCGACTTTAGACCAAAATCACGCGGTTGAGGCCAAGTGATTCATCATCAGGAAACGAGCGATCCGCAACTCGCGAGCATTTTTTTGTTACACTTTTTAATCCGTGCCTATCTGAGGTGTTCGGGCAGTTGAAGCAACTGCCATTCCCGTTCATCGTCGAGTCGCAGTTCGTGTTTGCGTTCGGAGTACTGCTTTGCAATAGCCTTGATGGCATACGCAGCAGCATGTGAAGAATGCGTGGAAACGTGAGCAGTAGCGGCGGCATGTCCGGCGGCACGAGCTGCATGGCATGCGGATTCACTAATGGTTTCTCTAGCGGCTGCATGAGACGCCAAAGCAGCCTTGCGGGCGTCGGTCATACTGAGGTCACCACGTGCCCATGCCCGCGCCGCTTCCATTGCCTTTCTCGGCCGATCGTCGCTGGGAGAAGCAATTTCAAACAGGTGAAGTACCCGCTCCGCGCAAGCAGCCGACCACAACGTGAGCAACTGATGATCGCTGAGTTTAGTCGATTTGGCGCTCAATCGATGTCCTTTGTGCGTAATGCCAAGCGTCACGGGGTACGCGAAAAAAATCTTCAACTTCCCAAAACGCCCGATTTGCGTATTCCGATGCACGTGTTTGGTCACACTATTCGTCGATGTCAAGTATATCAAGACGAATGCAACGTGCGCCAGTCATCGATTTGTTGCATCACTCCGACAGGGTAAAAGCCGCATTCATCGAGTGCGAGGGAACTACCCCTTGATTGTCGAGGTGGGTTTTCGAGCACTTCAGGTGATCGATTTGTATGCGTTTAGGTTGAGGTAGGACAAGGTAAGCAAATCGCAATCGCCGCAGCAAGTTGGGTCGCATCGGCGGGGGCTACTGGCACAGGCTGATCGTCAGCCGACCAGCCCTCTTGCGTGTTCCATTCTGAGACCAGTGATGCCACTTGTTCGTCTCCGGAGTCGCGCAGTGCCCTATCGAGTATTCCATAAAAAAGTGGTCCGAAGTAGCAGTCGCTGAACAACAATCGGAATTGTTCAGCAGATTCGATCATGTTTTGTTTGAGCCCTAACATACTGGCCGTAACCCGTTGTCGTGTTTAATGTCGAAGTTAGTAACAACACTGTCGATGTCACGGGTTCACCGCTTGGTTTGTCTGAGTCGGATGTTCCGCGCGGAGGGGTTGGTACGGCAATCCCGAATCACGACAGCATCACTTACTCCCTGAATAACAAGAGACCCTTCGATCAATGAATGTCAGTTTTCGTTCCGCGAACGATCCAAAATCGCTAGTTTCGCGGAGCGGAAGGCGACAGTAAAAATGCGGATGATAGTTAGCCAATTTATTCTTTGGAGAAATACGGCAGTTTGCGTTCCATGTAGGGTTCGAGTACGGTCGCATAATTGGCGCTCCATTGTCGCCCAAACGGGGGGAGGCCATCGACGCGTTGCATCCCGACTTTGATCAACCAGTCTTCGCGTTTAGGGTCGTTCCATTTGACTCGGTACAGAACCGGATAAAAATAAGTTTTGGACCTCATGAACTCGGGTTCCATAAACGAGTCAAAGACAAATTCGCATTGATCTCCGGCTCGTCGTATTGACGACTCTGGTTCTATGTTCTTGTAGAAGTCAAACGTCACGGCTTTCTCTGCTCCTCCACCGTCGCTGTCTTGGGCCAGGCCACTGTAATATTCGTATAAATCCGTTTCCATCGGTTGGCGTTTGTTGACATCGAGCGTGAGTTCATAGCCTCGATACGAGTCGCCTTGTTGAACCAGTGCCAGCCACTGATCCGCTTTTTCTTTAGCTGTCGCAAAAAGAAAATCTCGGTTCAACTGCTGAGAGTACAAAACGGCCACGATCGTAAACGTCGAAAGGAACAGAGCCAAATAAGCCGCAAAACTGCCGATGGGTCGTTGACGACTCAGTTCCGTTCGCAAACTAATGATCAATGCGAACACCGCGGCCAGCATCGTCAATCCAATGAGATTGATGTTGACCAATGCCAAGCAGGAGAGCGCAGAAAAAAAGAGGCTAATAAAACCCGCGATCCCAATCGGTCGGTAGTCCTGGAGCATGCGAGGATCGTCGGGTGCTTCGAATTCCAGTTCGCTCATGATGCCAATCGTTTCACTAAAAGAATTACAATTTAAGGTGCCATTCCAGGATCGATATCTCCGCAAGTACGCCCCAGAAGTCATTCCAGTTAAATGCTCACGCCCGTTTACACCTCCCCTGCCCTGCTCACCCGACCCGGATCACGCCCAGTGTCTGGGCGTGACATACGAGTGGTCTACCTACTATTGTTGTATCTGCAAGGGAAATGCGTCAACTACCAAACCATGATGCAGTGTTAATTCTCTCAATTTCATCGTCAATCGGCCAACGGGTCAATGCCGATCGCAATCCAAAGAAACGGCGAGCTAAAAGTCGCGTAAGGTCGAGGCGTTCTTCAATGCCTCTCGGCGAACCTGGCCGTCAGCAAAAAACGTTTTGGGGGAAAAGGGGCGAATGCCGGCAAACTGAGAATTGTTTTCGGAGCCAATCCCAGGAACATCGGTGTCGTTGGCGATCAAAGACGACCGACTTTCCGACAAGGCCCCGACGGACCACAGGTAGGCCATTTCGGACCACAGCGTATCGGGTCCGAGGCGACCACTGCCACTTGCAAACTCGCTGGGTGCCAGAGGTGCCAAATGCAATGAAAAAGCGACTATTGATGTCAGCACCCCACCCAGTGCGAAGCTCAAGAGGGTCCGGCCGGTTAATTCTAGGATGGGGATAAACTTCAAACGGTACTTCGACAAGTTGTCGGTTGTAGCGCGAAGCAGAGCCATTGTTAAAAAGAACAAAGCCCAAAACGCAATGAACGGAGCGAGTCGCGTGAACGAG
>JBGSIY010000498.1:0-3934 GCA_041742275.1 Pirellulaceae bacterium
GACAACTGGAATTGAACCACGGGGAAAATAAAGGAGAAGGAATTTTTTGTCGATTGCTGAAGGAGGGTTAACGTCAGGGGAGCGATTCTGTTGGAGTTCAAACCCCCATTCGCTCGCCCATCCCACATAAGCTTCGCTAACGCACTCGTGAACTTAGAAAATGGGTTGCGATCATTTTTATCCTTTAGCGAACACGATAAAGGACTTTCGAGCAACCATCCAACTAGTTATTTGAGTGACCTTTGTCGTGTTGCATTTTTTCATCATTCATGCCTTCCATCCCCATGCCCTTCATCTCCATACCACCCATATCCATTTTGGGTGCCGGCTTGTAGTCCTCCGGATTACCGAAACGCTTCACGATCTCGTCAAAGATCTCGCCCTTCTCGATTTTCTCGTCGCTGTTCATTACCCGATCAAATAGATCGGCTGGCAGGACTCGCATCGAAGTCATCAATCCCATCATTGACATCGCGACAGTATCCCGCATGCCTTGCATTTCCCGTGGGCTCCAGATACGTTTCATGGCCTCCATATCCATGTTCATACTGAGCATTTTTTGGGGATAGCCCGGCGGCATTTGGGCCAACGCAATCGGAGAGATTTCAACACTAGGTCTTGAATCAAGATCGGTAAGAAATTCATCGACCGAAGAATTACTGCGAATACGTGGGCCGAATTGCTGTGTCATGTGATTCATCATGTGGTGAATCATGTGGCAATGGAACTGCCAGTCGCCGGGATTGTTTGCAATAAACTCGAACTCGCTGGCTTGCGCGACCGCCACCAATTCAGTGTTGCGGGGAATCCAAGCAGTCTTTGGCGCGCGAGCACCTTCATGGGCCGTAACCCAAAACGTGTGACCGTGCATGTGGACGGGGTGATGTTGCATCGGGCTGAAGTTGATCAGTCGCACGCGAACTCGCTCACCATGTTTGACAACGCAGGGTGTGGTGAAGGGCCCACTTCGTCCGTTGATCGTGTGCCAGTTCCAATCCATCTTCCACGAATCGGAAATCGTCTGGTTGGGTTTAATGAAGAAGTTTTGAAATAACAAAACGAAGTCGCGATCGACAGGTGGGTTGAACGCTTTCTTCGGATGGACAACGATTGGGCCAACCATTCCCATCGCCTCCTGCATCGCGACGTGGGAGTGATAAAAGAATGTGCCTTCCTCGTGCACGTCAAATTCGTATTTGAAACTCTTGCCTGGCTCGATGGGGTTCTGAGTCATCTCGGCCGCCCCGTCGTATTGCACGGGCATTTCAAATCCGTGCATATGAAAATTAGTAGCCTCGGGCAGTTCATTAGTAACAATCACACGAATCCGATCGCCTTGGTTGATTTCCATCAACGGTCCCGGCATTTGGTGATTGTAACCGTAGTCGTTCATCATGTATCCGGGTAAGAATTCACGGGCGACGGGTGTTGCCGAAATGTGAAATTCTTTGGCTCCGTCAACCAATTTCCAAGGCAATTTCTCCAAGTCCGGCGCCGTGATCTCGACTGGTGATAAATCTGCTGACCGAAACCCGGGTACAAGTTTACCGCAGTAATAGTCGCTGTCAGGGTCGTTACCTCGACTGGGTTTGAATCGAGAAAACCCATCAAATTCGTCTTGCGCTTTGCCAATTGGCGGGTCTGGGTGATGATGTTGATCTTGCGTTGCGTCGAGCCCCGGCAAAGCGCCATCGTGCACCTCCTGAGCTGTCGCGTACCGCGTGCTCACACCGACAATTCCGCAAGCGGCAGCCGCAGCACCGGTGGCCAAAAATTTTCGACGTTCGTTGGTAGGAGTCATTTATATTCCCGTGACGTTGATGGCTGGGTTGATCTGGACGGCTTAGCGGGGCTTCGGAACTGCGTCGATATGACCTGGCGGCGTGGCATTTTCGGCGGCCATTAAACCTCTTTGCAACATCATGCCGTCCATTAGGACTTCCGCTTTTCGCATTTTGGCCAACAAGTCAGTGTATTCTATCCGTGAAGAAAAGTAGTCGGTCTGAGCCATTAACACTTCGTTCCAGTCGATGCGATTTTCCTTGTAGCTCTCAAGCAACAAACGATACGTTTCCTTCAGCTCTGGCAAGATCGTTTGTTGATATTGAGACACATGTTGAACGGCGGTCATATACAGCTCGAACTGTTGCGAAAGATCACCTTTCAACCTTAATTCGAGTCGCTGAATTTCAGCACACTGCCGCGCGAGATCCGCTTGCGCCTGTTGAATCGTGCCTTGATTTCTGTCAAACAACGGTAATTTCAAACTCACCCCGGCTACGGCGACCGTCTCATCGGCTTCAAAATTATATCCTGCTCCGCCTTCAAGTGTTAAATTTGGAATCGGCTCGGCCCGTTCCCGTTGAACCGTAATTCGATCGACCTGAGCCTTCGCCCGCGCGGCAAGGATTTCGGGACTGCTTTCCAATAGAGTTGCCAGAAGGGTTTCAAAGTCGATTTGAATTGGAATGGACTCTAACTCGCCAACCAAAAAACGGCCCGTGATATCTGCTCCGGTCAAAGCAGAGACGTGGCGTTGAGACTGATGGAACTTGTTTTGTGTTTCGAGCAGTCTCAATCTCGCCTGCTGGAGCGCGACGTTGGCTCGACGCATGTCCGCCGCATTGGCCTGGCCCATATTGTAAGCCTCGCGTGAGGTGACCGCCGAGTCCTCAGCAGCCTTTACCAACTCGTGTTGAATGACAACTTGGTGTTGCAACGCGAGTGTATTATAGAAATGAATGCGCACGTCATTGCAAACACGATATTGTTGCGCTATCGCATTGGCCTCAGCAACCTTGACCCGCTGCAAATACTTGGCCCGGCTGAGTCTTAACTTTCCCGCCGTCACAAACTCTTGGCTTAAAATCCCGCCGTGAAATTCACCCGCTGTTCCGCCCACCCCAATCTGCTCGGCTGAGTAGCGGACGGTCGGGTTCGGATACAAACCTGCTTGAATGGCTTTTCCCATTTCACCAGTAATCTGCAATTGAGCCTGACGCAATGTTGGATTGTTTGTTTCCGCGATCCCAATTAGATCATCCAGAGTCAATTGCTGACCGATATCGCTGGTGACAGAATCGGTGATCGTTGTTCCCGCGATGGGATCGGGTATCTCACTAGGCGGCACGTAAATGCTGCCGATTTTAGACATTGCTTGCGTCGGCAATGCTTTTTGCATTTCCGAATACATGTCCTGTTGAGTTTGCGACGACGGTGCAGTGTGAGTTCCGCTGTGGTCTTGTCTCTCACTTTCATGTTGTGCAAACAAGCAAGAAGAACTGAAGGCCAGCCCAACGAAAACAATTTTGGATGAGAATATTGGAAGTGGCATCAGGTCGGATCCATGTTCTTTGGACGATGACGTTACAACCTTTTCAATCGTCGTCACCGCTTTTATGCCTTTAACATCAATCGAGAAAAGCCGGAAAATGGAGCCATCTACTCTACATATTTTGGAAATTTTGATGGTTTTTCGATCAAATGCCAGCTTTTGTCCTCTCAAAAACGGTTCTTGTAAAAAACAACTTTTGCCAGATAGCAGAAGGTTCCATACGGAAAAGTCCTCAGGGACTCGATCGAATTTGATTTCGCGAGACAGCTTGTAGCCCGCGTGCTGTTACACGTTCAACTCGCCGCGCGTCATTTTTTAATAAACCTAAGCAGCGAAGATCATCATTCAGGCTGGAAGTAAAACCCATTTCTTATTTGATATAATGGGGCATCCATACAAAGGTGGCACCCATACAAAGGTGATTTCCGCAAACACAATCCTTTTTTTTTAAAACGAACAGAGGTTGATCCACCTCGCAATCAACCCTGTCGTGCGTTTAAGCCGTTGTGTCCATCACCCAAGCCCTCGAGTTCGAGGACGAAAGCGGAAAATTAACTAGGCAGGCTCCTGTTGGGAGCCCCTTTTTTAGCACTTCTTTTG
>JBGSIY010000499.1:0-2503 GCA_041742275.1 Pirellulaceae bacterium
CATACACTCATACACTCAGCCCCTCAACAAAAAATGGCGCTGTCCAGTTAGGATGTTTCTTCTGAAAATATACGTCCTGACGAGATTGAGTTTGGCTATAAGGCGACGATGAATGGCAAAACCAGAAACTGCGGCGAAACGTTTGAAGTGGGTCGATCATTTCTTGAGCATGCTCGAGCGAGTCGGCAATTTACTCCCCCACCCTGTCACGCTCTTTGCCCTGTTTGCGTTGTTCACCATTCTCTTGAGCGGTTTCGGAGCCTGGGCCGAATGGGCGGTTGAGGATCCGCGACCCGAGGGGGTTCGTAATGCCGATGGCATGGTGCGTGTCGTCTCACTTATGAACGGCGCTGGTTTGCGAAAAATCTCCACGAACCTTGTCAAAAACTTTACGGATTTTGCGCCGTTGGGAACCGTGCTGGTCGCTTTGCTGGGTGTTGGCATTGCGGAACACAGCGGTTTGTTGTCAGCGGCAATTCGCCTGTTGGTTTTTGGTGCAAGGAAAGAACTGGTTACTATGGCGTTGGTCTTTGCCGGCATCCTGTCTAACACAGCTTCGGAAATTGGCTATGTGGTTTTAAGTCCATTGGGAGCAGCCATCTTTTATTCATTGGGCCGACATCCCTTGGCGGGACTCGCGGCAGCATTCGCGGGAGTCTCCGGAGGTTATAGCGCGAATCTTTTACTGGGCACGGTTGATCCCTTGTTGTCTGGGATTACAACACCTGCGGCACAAATGTGGGCACCCGAATATGTCGTCAATCCTGCCTGCAATTGGTACTTTATGTTCGCGAGCACCTTTATTGTTACCCTAGCTGGGACCTGGGTTTCCATTGCGATCGTGGAGCCTCGATTGGGGGATTTCAACAGTGAAAACGCTGACAAGGAGTGGCTATCCGCTCCGAAATTGGAAAGGCTTTCCTCACAAGAATACCGGGGATTGGGTGCGGCGTTGGTAGCAACGATTTTGTTTGTTATCGGCCTGGTCTATTTGTGTTGGCCGGTCGGAAAAGACGCGACAGGCATGGTGGGTTGGTTATCGGAAAACGGGCCATGGTTTGGGGCTCTCGGCGTTACGGAAACAGGTAAAAAGGGGCCTGCCTTTTTGGATGCGGTTGTCGCAATTATATTTGTGGCGTTTTTGATTCCGGGACTTGCCTACGGTTGGGTCATGGGAACGATGCGGAATGATAAACACATCATTCAATCGATGACCAAATCGATGACATCCATGGGTGCCTATATCGTGCTGGTCTTCTTCGCCGCACAATTTGTCAAATTCTTCGACTGGACGAATCTCGGCACGATTTTAGCCGTTCAAGGAGCACAGGCGATCAAGCAAATGAACCTGGATAATGCCGGTGTCTTCGTTTTATTTATCTTGGTTTGTGCCGTGGTGAACCTTCTGATGGGAAGCGCCAGTGCCAAATGGACCTTCATGGCGCCGATTTTTGTACCCATGTTAATGCAAATCGGTTATAGCCCCGAGCTGATTCAATGCGCCTATCGCATCGGCGATTCATGCACGAATGTGATCTCTCCCATGATGTCTTACTTTGGAATGATCTTCGTGTTTGCCTCGCGATACGATCACAAGTTTGGCATGGGATCCATTATCAGCCTGATGTTCCCCTATACGGTTGTGTTTTTGGTCGTCTGGATTTTATTTTTCTATCTGTGGGTCTTCGTTTTACAATTGCCTTTGGGGCCCGATGCGCCGACCTATTTTGTTCAGTAACCTGTTGTTCCCCGAATTGGCGTTTACTCGGTGAACGGACACTGATTCTAAGTATTGACTCGAACCGGTGAACCGATACTGAATTTATTAAATTCGTTTTCAGGTTTGTCCTGGCGTTTGTTTAATGGAGCCAGGGGTGATTTGAGATTCAAAACTCCATCGAGCAAAGCACCGTCATCACAGACAGGCGATAACTTCTCCCCCGAAAGATTTTTCCCAAACGATGCTGAATATGACCGTCATCAAGAAAATGACAATGATCGCGGCAAAGAAACAGAGAATTGATAGGACCATCGCCAGCAAAGTTCGCAGCCGATTAACCCAGCCCGATAGGTAGAACGACTGATGTGCCCACAGGGCATAGCCCACGTAAATCGATTGGCTCACCATCATATTGACCGTGGTATTGATTCGGCAAGTTATTATAGTGGTGAAGGCCGTGAGGATGAGGCACTGGGCCACCACAAACATAGCGAATATCAGATTCTCGGCGAAACGAAAACCCGTGCGTCGGTAGTGCAACACCCATAAGCAAAACGCCAAAGGCAAGCAGAAAAAAAGAAACGCCGCATAGGAATAGGCCTGCGATAGCGTCGCCAAATAGAGATCGGCGATATTCAAACCAATGGCTTCCTCGATGTTTACAGGAGCAGCTTTTGCCCCGTCGGCCGCTTGATTTGTGACTTGGTTCTGTTCGATTGTATCGTCAAGCAATTGACGAATGACAGGAGCGTTCACCCAGATGCTGGCGATCTGCAATGTGGC
>JBGSIY010000500.1:0-7386 GCA_041742275.1 Pirellulaceae bacterium
ACCTTCCGTGGTTTCTGTGTGAAACGAATATTCACACGGAGGGTCGTCTCATTCTTGACTTCAAGTCAAGACCAATAAGTCCAAAATTCCCAAGCACTTGCGCTCAACTCAAAACGCAATTGTGGCGCTGTCCAGTTAGGACTCAATGCCCAACGCATTGGGTCCTATTTCTTTTGAGGCGGGGCGTCGCTTTCTATTTCCCGTAGACATAAGAAATCAGTCGTATTCAACTCAACTTGATTGTTACCAATGACAGCCTACAGTCCGGACGCCAACTTGGCCAAGGTCCTGTGTTTTTGTTACAAAAGAAAAGTACATGCGGGATCGGACCATGCCCCGAACTGCTCTCACCAACCCACTGGAGTCCGAGTCCTGGCAAGTGAAGCAGGTTTGCGAACTTCCCATTCACCACTAGCCTGTCTGTTGTTTTAAGATGAAACTGTTTACGGTTGATCCGCCGGTGGGCGATTAGGATTGCCCGTTTACATTCGAATTCTGGAACCAGGCTCCCCAAAGTGTACAATATTCCTCGTTATTTGATCGGTTTTCGCTCCCAACGGTGCATTCATCGGTTTACAGATGTGTTGATTCTGGGAGGTGGCTTGGCGGGGTTGCGGGCGGCCTTGTCGTGTGATCCGCAAGTGGACGTTCTGGTCGTTACCAAAGATCAATTGAAGCAATCGAACAGCAGTTACGCGCAAGGAGGAATTGCGAGTGTGATCGATCCGGCCGATCGATTGGAATGGCACGCACGCGACACCATGATCGCCGGCGCTAACTTGTGCGATGCCGAAGTCGTCAAAATGGTGATCGAAAAGGGCCCCACCTGCATCGCCGACCTCATTGACCTGGGGACTCAATTCGATTCCGACGGACACGATTTGAAATTGGGGCGCGAGGGAGGACACTCCCACAATCGAATTATTCATGCCCTAGGAGATGCGACCGGTGTGGAAATCATGCGGGCCGTGATGACCAAAGTCAAACATTCCACCAACATAATTGTTGCCGAGAACGCATTTACGATCGACTTACTGACCGATGAAAATGGCTGTTGTGGTGCGATCGTTTTTATCGGGGGGCAAATACAACTGATCTGGGCCAAACAAACTATTTTGGCGACCGGCGGTGCCGGCCAACTTTATCGCGAAACGACCAATCCCCCCGTCGCCACAGCCGATGGACATGCGATCGCCATTCGGGCCGGCGTAACAGTCAGGGATATGGAATTCATGCAGTTCCATCCCACGTTGCTCTATATTGCCGGTGGGTCCCGCAGCCTGATTTCGGAAGCCGTACGGGGAGAGGGCGCCTACTTGCTGGATCGAGAGGGACATCGCTTTATGCCCGATTATGACAATCGCGCTGAATTAGCGCCCCGCGATATCGTTTCGCAATCAATCGTGACTCAAATGGAGAAGACCCAGCATCCCAATGTTTATCTCAGCCTGAAACATCTTCCTCCCGACAAAATCCACGAACGCTTCCCTGGGATCTCGCAAACGTGTCAACAATATGGACTGGATATCGCTCGTGATGCTATTCCTGTGCGACCAGGAGCCCACTATATGATTGGAGGTGTCATCGTTGACCTCACTGGCAAAACATCAATGCCTAATTTGTGGGCTGCGGGTGAAGTGACCAGCAGCGGACTGCATGGGGCCAATCGTTTAGCCTCCAACAGTTTGCTGGAGGGAGCCGTTTATGGAGATTTGGCAGGCACCCTGGCCAGTCAAGCGGTCTTGGCACAGAAACCCACTTATTTAAGACTCCCGTTGCTGGAATTTAAAAGTCCGTCGGTAACCAACCGCGAGCTGGATCTCTACGATATTCGTAACAGTTTGAAGAGTTTGATGTGGCGCGCTGCAGGGGTCAAACGTTCCTTCGCCGAATTATCTCTGGCCGCCGAGACCACACAGGCCTGGCTTCGATTACTTTCATCCCAAACTTGCGACTCAGTAGCCGGCTGGGAACTTCAAAACATGCTCCTCGTTTCCGCTTTAATGATCGACGCCGCGAAAACCCGCGAGGAATCGCGTGGCGTCCACTTTCGAGAGGATTTTCCTCAACCTGCCGAACTCTGGCGACGTTCCATCATCTACGTCGGGACCCAACGCTCTCTCTCCGATCTGCGAACCGAACAAACGCTGCTCCCCCAAACGTAGTAATATCAAATTCTTCCGCCTTTTCGAGTGGAAAGTTGCCTCTGCCGGTCGACAAATGGACGAAAGGTAATGAAAATCGTTTGAAATACTTTTATTCTTAGTTCACATTCATTTTTGATAAAGCAATGATGACATCCTCCGAAATTGAAACCAGTTTGGCCGGTACCGATCGCCCCGAATTGGCTCCCTCGGCTTCCGTTGATCGCAGTGGCGAAACACCGATGATCGAGGCTGACCATTTGTCCAAGTTCTACGGCATCTTCGCCGCGACGCGGGATGTCTCCTTCAAAGTTTTCAAAGGTGAAGTGGTGGCATTTCTCGGACCCAATGGAGCCGGGAAGAGCACGACCATGAAAATGCTGACGGGCTACCTTTCGCCGAGCGAGGGTCGAGCGAGAATTGCGGGGCACGATATGTCCAGCGACCGCTTGGAGGGTTCCCGCAAACTGGGCTATCTCCCAGAAACCGGGCCGCTCTATCCTGACATGACTCCCTTCAGCCTCCTCGATTTTTTCGCCGAAGCTCGCGGCCTGAGCAAACGAGTCAAATTAGAGCGAATTGAAAAGGCCGTTGATTTATGCAGCCTGGGGAGTGTGATTTACAAACCGATCGCGAAACTTTCCAAAGGCTATCGTCAGCGAGTCGGCATGGCCCAAGCTCTATTGCATGAGCCCGAGGTGCTGATTCTGGATGAGCCGACATCGGGGTTGGACCCCAACCAAATTCGCGGCGTTCGCGAAACGATGCTTCGCCTCGGTCGTGAAAAGACGATTTTATTATCAACCCACATTTTGCAAGAAGTTCAAGCGATGGCCAGTCGTGTTATTCTGATCAACGAAGGGCGGAAAGTGTACGATGGCATGTTAAACGATATCGATCCGCAAGGAGTTGGGCTCGATCATGTTTTTGCCGAATTGACAGGACACGATCCCCTGACGGGCACACGTCTGAAAAATAGTGACGAAGACTAATCTCTGCCGAACAAGATATAATCCATTGAGTGTTTTCACGTTTTTTCTTCGACTACATATTAAATACCCTTTTTAATCGATCTTGAATTATGGCCATTGCGATTGAATTTGTTTACATGCTGGTGATCGACCTGCTTTTTCTATTGGCGTTGCTCGTGTTGATGCTGCCGCTAGGGATTTGGCGACAAGCCGCATTTGCTGTGATGAAACGAAACTTCGCGGGCTATTTCAGCAATCCGACGGGTTATGTCTTCTTGTGTTTGTTTGTGCTCCTCACGAGTTTCGCGGCGTTTTGGCCACATGAATTTTTCACCACGAACCTGGCCAACTTCGACCAA
This sequence comes from Pirellulaceae bacterium, assembly GCA_041742275.1. Classification (GTDB taxonomy): domain Bacteria; phylum Planctomycetota; class Planctomycetia; order Pirellulales; family Pirellulaceae; genus BJ22. Next base: position 3,475 of record JBGSIY010000500.1, read on the forward strand.
CTCAACAAATTTTTACCCTACATCATGCTGGTGTTCATACCGGCGATCACGATGAGCACATGGGCGGAAGAACGTCGCCAGGGCACGGACGAGTTACTCCTCACCTTGCCAGCCAAAGATTTTGATATTGTGATCGGCAAATTTTTTGCGACCGTTCTCGTCTTTACAGTCTCGCTGCTATTTTCCCAACTTTCAAACTATGGTGTCCTCTTGGCCATGACCGGCGGAGAACTGGATAGTTTACTTTTGTTCTCGACGTATTTGGGTTATTGGTTTGTGGGCGTGGCGATGCTGTCCGTGGGTATGGTCGCCTCCTTTTTAACTAACAACCTGACGGTCGGCTTTATTTTTGGAGCCGCGTTCAATGCTCCTCTGGCGTTCTTCTCGAATTCCGATGTGATTCTCTCCGACTCCGCTTGGATCGAACGACTTTTTAATTGGTCTTTATTGCAACGATTTGAACCCTTCGGAAGAGGTCTCATTAGCCCTTCTTCGATCTTTTACTTCATCGGAATCGCGGTGATTGGAATCTATCTCTGCCTGATCTTGATTGGACGGCGACACTGGCAGGGAGGTCGCGACGGGCACTCGCTCTTGTGGCATTATGTGGTGCGGGCATTTTTGCTGGTGATCTCTGTTGTTGCTTGCGTGTTGATTGTTCAGCACAGCCCCATCAACCGCGCTCGAATGGATATTTCGGATACGAAGGTCAGCACGTTATCAGCAGCCACGCGTCAAATTCTGGAGCAGCTTTCTCGCGAGGCGGTTGAGGAAAATGGCCGCCCCAAACCACCCATCAAAATCGACGCTTATGTAAGTGCTCGTGTCTCAACGGAATACGTGCAAACGAAATACGACCTGGTAAATCTGCTTCGCGAATACGATGTCTTGGGTGGCAATCGAATTGTTTTGAACTTGCACCAAGGGATCGAGCCCTTCAGCGCCGATGCCATCCTGGCAGAAAAACGTTTTGGGATCCGGCCCGTTACCGTTCAGAGCCAATCGCGGGGCGCTCTGCGCCAAGAAGAGATTGTGTTGGGCGTTGCTATTTCCAGCGGTTTGCAACGTATTGTGATTCCATTTGTCCCATATGGCACGTCCGTCGAATACGAATTGACACGGGCGATCAATACCGTGGCCATGCCGCAAAAGCAAACGGTTGGTGTGGTCGAAACCGATGCCTTAACCATGGGAGGCGTTCTGGTAACGCCCGGACCCAACAATCAATTGCAGACCGTTCGGCAACCCATGAGCCAAATGGTGGCCGAGTTGCAAAAGCAATACAACGTCGAAACGGTTGAACTCAATACACCGTTGCCTCTGTTGGTCGAGGACGAAAATGCCGAAACACCGCGACGACGCTATGACGTCTTGGTGGTCGTCCAACCGTCGAAAATGTCCCCGACAGAAATGAAAAATCTGATCGACGTGATCCATTCTGGACAGCCTGTTGCCATTTTCGAGGACGCCTATCCTCAATCGCAGAACTTCCCCACCATCACAGGCTCTTTCTTCCCACGCAATCTCCCTCGCCCCACAGTGGAAACAGCCAAAATCCAAGATCTATGGAATGCACTGGATATCGATATGGATTGGCGTGCCAGAACAGTCAACCGCGAAACCAACCAAGAAATGAATTTCCCCTGGATGGTTTGGCAATTGGCGGGCAACCCATATCCGCGTGATCCACGCTTCGACCAACCTGAACAATTGATCGTGCGGAACCGTTTCGAAGAATTCGATATTCGGTTTGCCGACGATCCGGCGACAAAAGGAATCAACGAAGTCCTTTTTCAATTCGCCACCTACATCAATCCCAAACCCAACGGAGAATTGGAATTCAAGGAATTGGTGACCACAGCGCGAGCAGGCAAAATTCTTCTGCATGATTATTTGTTGGCCCGCTCCGAGCAAGATTTGGCATCCGCCCGCGGCGCTGCTGACACAAACTACACGCTGGCAGCTCGAATTCGAGGTACCCTCGCCGATGCTCCATTGGCGGAACAAACCACAACTCCTGCTCCGAACAAACAAAAAACAAACGTCATTTATGTGGCTGATGTCGATTGCCTTGCCGACGTTTTTGTTCAACTGCGAGACTACCCCATCGATACGAACACGGGAATTCGTTACTTGTTTCAAAACACGGCCTTCTTCCACAATATTGTGGACTCATTGGCCGGCGTTACCGTCTATTCCGAATTGCGGAACCGCCAAGAGCGATACAGTACACTGAGAGTTGTAGAACAAGCAACCGAACAGTCCAAACAAGAAGTCTACGACGAAACACAAGAATTTGCCAAAGAGTTCCAACAGGCCCAAGAAGAAATTCGTATCGCGGCGATGGCAGAAATCGGCGAACTGGACCAGGAAGTAAAAAAACTTCAGGCCAAACTCGACAACAATGAGCCGATCGACGTCGTGGCCTTCAATTGGAAAAAGCAAGTCCTCGAACAGACCCAACGCGAACAACAACAAAAACTTCAAAACAAATTTGCTGAACTCAACAACGCTCGGCTGGAAAAAGAACGCTCAATCAACCTCAAAGCCGAACTCGATATCCAAGAGATTCAACGCAAGTTCAAACTCGCGGCCGTGCTCATTCCTCCCCTACCACCATTGTTGGTCGGGCTGATCGTGTTCACGCGTCGACGCCTGCTGGAGCGCGAGGGAATTTCCAAGGCGCGACGACTCAAATAACTTGTCGTTTTTTATCTCGGCCAATTCGTTTCAAAACTATCAATCCATAATAACTTTACCCCGATACTCCTCATGAGCGGACCGTTTCGCACGACTTTTTTAATGGCGCTGATCGCATTGGGCTCGTCTGGCATCGCTGCCTACTACTTCCCCTGGCCCGAAGTTGAGCTGGTGGATGCCAAAGTAGGCCAACCCATTTTTGAGACTTTCGCCGACAGCAAAGTTCGTTTTGTGGATATCGAACGCTTTGACGATGACCAACAAACCATGCAGAGAATCTCGCTGCAACGGAAAAGTGGGACGGACAAGTGGTCGTTGCCCGGTTACGCTAACTTTAATGCCAGCAACTCGGCCTTGATCGCCGCTGTTATCGGCAGTGTTCAGGACCGAAAGGTTCTGGAGTTGGTATCCAACAACCAAGAAGACTTTGCGAAGTTTGGAGTGATCGATCCATCTGAAGATCAAGTGACTCCCAACAAATCCTATTTGGGTAAAAAAATTACCCTCCGCGATAGTAACCAGGAAACGCTCGCGAGCTTGATTGTGGGCGAAGCGCCGCAAGACACCAACAAAAAGGGGCAAGCGTATGTTCGCATCAGCGGCCAACCGAATGTGTACCTACTTGAATTCAATCCTCTCGTCCTGACTACGAAATTCAGCGACTGGGTCGATCCCAACTTACTTCGCCTGGGCCCGAACGAAGAACAACCCACAGAAATCACTATCGACAACTTCCGAATTTCTCCGGAAACCCTGGCGACGGATCCCCAGCGAGAAAATTTCTATCGGGCGCAATTTGTGGTGGTTGATGGAAGGTTAGGTGTCCGATCGCTCGAGGTGGAACAAGCCAACGAGTGGAAAAAAATCACGCCTCAACCTGAACAACTTCGACAAATTGAATCCGGCCTCGGCGGCATCGCGGCCTTGCGGTTTGTCAAAATCCGTCCCAAAGACAAGGCACTGGCCAATGCCCTGCTGAATCCATCCGAACCCGCTACGGCCGAGGTTTTAAATGCCAACGTCGATTATGGCTTTCGATCTGGAACCAATGACTTGCTGCCCGCGAATATGATCTCCACGGGCGGCCGTATTGATGTCAAGACTCGTAATAACGTGATCCTGCGCATTTTGTTTGGAAACATCGAAACCTCCGTGGATACAGAATCAAAACTCTGTCGTCTCACGGCCATCATCGCCGTTGCCGACTTGGAC